>JAHDBS010000582.1 GCA_020630225.1 Anaerolineales bacterium
AATGTAATTGCTGGCACGGTTTTAGACGAAGCCAAGACGTTTGTAGAAGACAAACTGAAAGCCTTCCATGACAACAAAAAAATTGAACGCCTTTGCAAAAACGTCAGCAAACGCGTTTTAGAAGTCACAGAACTTGACCCCGACAGCAAACGTCGCATTGCCCAAGCGATGATTGCTACCTTAGCATTTTCAGACAGCATTGAAAAAGACATTGTTGAGTCACGTCAGTCTGCCAAAGACCTAAATCGACGTTTGATTGGCTATGGAAAAGACTACGCCAAGCAAATTTTGTTGCCACATGAAGTAGACCAGTATGAGCAAGTCGTTGCTGAAACAGCGAAACAATTGTGTGCGGTCACCACAGAATTAGACGATTTTCAACGCTTTTGGACAGAGAAAGCGACAAAAGACCATAAAGATATTCTCGACGCACTTACCAAACTAACAGGTGATGCTGATGAATTTGAAGCAGAGTATCGCGAAGAACTTGCTGAAGTTCTTAATAAGTTCGACTGGTTTGGGATCACCACTTTAGATGAACATCCACTGCCACTAGACACTGCATATGTTCGTCTGTCTGCGGAGGCGCGTCGGCGTTCTACAGACGAAGATGAAGAAGATGTCGAGCAGAATAAAGATCTTCACCTAAGAGAACGCGATAAACATACCTCAGACCGAGCCCAAGTCACCAATACGCATGTTGAAGAAGTGTTGGCTCTCGGAACACGCATTTTGGTGCGTGGAACTGCGGGGCGCGGTAAAAGCACCTTGCTGAAATGGATAGCTGTCAAATGTGCCCAACAGGAATTGTCTGGCAATCTTGAAAATTGGAATCACTATGTTCCTTTTTTCATTCAATTGCGTGACTACACTGAAAAGGGAGCGTTTCCTAAACCTTCAAAGTGGGTTCACGAAAATTGTGAAGAAATTGTTGATGACGCGCCCAAACGCTGGGTTAAGACCATTCTCAAGAATGGTCGCGGATTACTTTTGCTTGACGGTATTGATGAACTTCCTAATTCACTCCGCCCTAAATTCCTAACTTGGTTACAAGGGCTAGTTCGCCGCTACCCACTGATGCGGATTGTGACGAGTTCACGTCCAACCGCGCTAGATGATTGGGGGCTTTGGGAACAGTGGCTCAAAGATACTGAGTTTGTTGACAGTAATTTGCAACTGATGGAGCCAGAACAAATTGCTGAATTCATTGACCGCTGGTACCAAGCATTTTTTGAATATTGCGAGCTCAACGCAAACTTAAAACGCAAGATCAAGACCTACAAAAAGCAGCCGCCTAAATTAAAAAAGCTGTTGAAAAAACGCGAGGAATTAGCGGACTTAGCCAAAACGCCGCTCATGTGCGCCATGATTTGTGCGCTATATCGTGAAGAGGGTGCCAATATTAGCGACTCACGTGAAGAACTGTACAACTCTTGTGTGGATATGCTGCTATTCAAACGGGACAACTTTCGCGATGTTAGTCTTGAAGAATTTCCCGAACTGAAAGATAAAAAGCAATATCGCAATGTCATTGCACATCTTGCCTACTGGATGATGACGTCTGATTCCACCAAAATCAAACGTGATCGTGCAATTAGTCAAATTGAAAAGATCTGTGCTGTTCAAAATATAGCGCTGGGTAAATTTCATCCAGCAGATCTTTACAATTACTACATTAGACGCACAAATTTATTGCGAGAGGAAGGCCAGCAAGAAGTCAATTTCCCACACAGAACGCTCCAAGCATACTTGGCTGCATTTCATGTCAATCGGATTGGTGACTATGAAACCGTAGCGCAACATTACGCCCATTTAGACACTTGGCATGAAGCTGTTCTATTGTTGTCAAAGCTGGTAAATAACCCCGGTGCAATTGCACTTACGGATGCGCTACTCAATCAGATAGAAGTAGAAACAAACGACGATGCACGTCGTAAACTTTCTTTTAAAGCTGGGGTTTGTTTTTTTGAAAAGTCAGATCTGGAAAGATCTGATTTACATAAAAGCGTAATTCACGCTATTGATGAAACCTTACCTCCTCAAAATCAAGACGATGTACGCCTTCTTATTCAAATTGGTGAACCTGTTGTTCCATTATTAGCAAAC
>JAHDBS010000094.1:0-3192 GCA_020630225.1 Anaerolineales bacterium
ATTACGACGTAGTGCTCGGTGAAACTGTAGGATAGCTAGATCTTAAACAAAAAAGCCGCTCAATTGAGCGGCCCTTTTGCATTTCAGGAGGAGGAGAAGAGAGAAAATGTTGTTCGTGCTTGTTACATATAGGATATGGCCTGTATGTAAAGCTGTTGAGTAGACGTCGTAAACAACTTGTAAATTTCATGAGTAATAAATAAGTACGCTATCATCTGCAAATGCCAACGGAACTTGCGGTTTTCCTTATTAGCTTTGCGGGGATGTTTGTGCTCGCCTTTGCTGGGTTTGGCGGCGCGTTAGTCATTGTGCCGCTGTTTATTGGCGTCGTTGGTGTCCGCATCACAACGCCACTAGCCCGATTAGTAGGCCTGCTCTCAACAGGTATTAGCGTCACGCGCTATTGGCGCGATCTAAACTGGCGCAATGCACTCCAGCTGATGCTGGCGGCTAGCATCGGTATTCCTGTTGGGTTTTATGTCTTTGACACTGTCGACCAACGGCAAGCTGAGCTAATCATTGGCGGGGTTGTTGTGATTTACACAATCTACGCGTGGTTCACGCCAACGTTACCCGAGCTGTATGCAACCGGCTGGGCATACTTAGCTGGTTTTATAGCCGGCATCATGACGGGCTCCTTTGCCATTCCCGGCCCACCAGTCATTCTTTATGGCACTGCACGTGGCTGGAATCCAAAAGAATTCAAGTCCACCCTGCAATCGTTTTTTATGTTCACGGCGACCTTCTCTGGCATTGGACATTTATTACGTGGTGATTTCACAGCCGAAGTCTTGCGTCTCTACCTCTATGCAGTCCCTGGTGTATTGCTTGGTACGTTTTTGGGTATTTATCTTGGCGAGCGCGTTAATCACGAGACATTCCGAAAAATCGTGCTGTTGCTCCTACTTGTCCTTGGCATTCGACTCATGATGTAGCCACACTGTTTGGCAGCGCCCCTTTTGCATCCTATTTGCGCCCCCTTGGCATCCAGCCTTAGTTGAAGCAATTCTCTACACTAACCACATAGCACTTACATAGCCTTAGGTCACACGTAGTGTCTTAAGAAATTTTTTACATCAGCTTCACATTCCGCTTGCATTTCATTTCTATACTCGGAGATATGAGTAAACAAACTCGCACTGCCATTATTTTGCTAATTTTGTCTGGCGTCAGCACGCTGTTTGTCTTGGGCTCGATGTTTTTCAACACGTTGTTTGTTGAAGTTGATCCAGACATTGCGCTGTATACCGATGCCATTGATAGCCTAGAGCTACAAAACACTGAGCTTGCAGACCTCGTTTCAACATTGAAAGAACGTGAACTGGAATATCAATTATTGATAGAGGCCGCAAATTTACGCATTGAAGCGCTGCAAAGCACCAGTGAAGCAGCCCGTTTGCAATCTGAAAATGAAGCGCTTTGGGCAGAAGTCACCCGCTTACAAGCGGAGTTAGAGTCCAGCATAGGGAACGGCTCATGAGCAAACGTAACAGTTCGCAAACCGATAAAGTCATTCTGCAAACCTCACTAGCCGTAATGACCGTTGGTGTCACCGCATTTACGACTGGGCTAATTGCGCGCACTGAACAACTGCGAAATGCCACTCCAGAGGTAAGCCTAGTGAATGTTCAGACCATTACGTTGGAAGCACTGCCAACGTTAGTGCCCACGCCAACGTATACACCGTTACCCACCAACACGCCCATTCCAGACGTACCAACGCCAACCCAGACACCCACCTTTATTCCAACCGACCCTGCACCGACGGCAGAGCCGACAACCGTTCTAGCTGCAACGGCAGCACCGCAATCAGAACAACGCCCTGTCACTCAGGGCCGGAGTTCCCGCTAATGATGTTGACCCAAATGACACCTGTTACCGCACAGTCACCCACACCAGAAATTCATGTGCACACCTTTCGTGCCATGGGTAGCCAGATCACCATTTGGCTTGAGCTAGATGATGCCCAACGCGCCTATGCGCTGCTTGCAGAGGCCGAAACTCTTTTTACGCAAAATGAAGCAATCCTGACTCGCTTTGATGAGCGTAGCGAGCTGATGCAGCTCAATGCACAGCCAGAAACGTGGGTGCCAGTCTCGCTAACGCTGTGGAATGTAATTGAGAAAGCACTGAAAATGGCAGCCCATACCCAAGGGGCCTTTGACCCAACGGTGTTGACTGCATTACAAGCCGCGGGGTATACGCAGACTTTTGACGCACTCAGCGCAGCGACAGCTAACAACAGCCCCCCCTTGGCAACTTCTACTTGGGCCGATGTTAGCCTCAACCCGCAGCAACACACGGTGTGGTTACCGCCAGGGTGTCAGCTAGATTTAGGCGGCGTGGGCAAAGGATATACGGCGCAGCGCGTGGTCGAGTGGCTGTCTAACTATGGCCCCTGTTTGGTCAACGCTGGCGGCGACATTACTGCAGGTGATCCGCCCAGTCGTGACTTCGGCTGGTACATTGGCATTGCGCCCCCCGGCATCGACACGAACCAACCTGACTTGCTCTATCTCTGGTTGCGGAATGCCACCTTAGCAACGTCCGGCATCGACTATCGTGTCTGGCAGCAAGGCGACGCACAGCAGCATCACATTATTGATCCCCAAACAAACGCCCCCGCTAAGACCGACTTACTAAGTGTGAGCGTCTTGACCGCAACCGCTAGCGTAGCCGAGGGACTTGCGACTGCCGCATTGGTACTGGGACACACTGCTGCCTATGAGCTATTGTGCCGCAACGGTATGGCCGCTGCACTAGTGCAAAAGACGGGAGAGGTCACGCTTACGCCACTCATGGCGCAAATTGCCATCTCGCCAAAAACCACCGTCTTATGAGTGTGCAGTCGCTGTCAGCACGCGGGCAACAAATGCTCACACTGCTAGGCATTACGACACTTTTTGGGCTCTTGACCGTCCTTAGTCTTAGCGGTCTATTTGCAGCGATTCTGCTCGGGTGGCAACCTCTACATTGGCTCAACACACTTTTTGCTGGCAACTTGAACTGGTACGCCATTCGCGGAACCGGAATTGTTGGCTATTTGCTACTCACCATGTCTACAGTCTGGGGGCTGTTACTTAGCACGAAGATCATCAAAGAATCGGTTGCGCCTGCCTTGGCGCTGGGGATGCACAATTACCTGTCATGGAATGCGCTTTTTTTGATCATCACCCACGCGGTTTTATTACT
>JAHDBS010000094.1:3292-7290 GCA_020630225.1 Anaerolineales bacterium
ATGGGCGCCGTCTACATTGGCAGCGTCACGTTGGTTTCCTTACTCACCCTCTACCGCATCATTGATGCCATTCTGAAGTCTATGAAAAAGAAAAGCCGCAGGCTAGCTGGATCAGCGCGAATGAGATCATAGTCATTCTGCGCTGTCCGCCGGCCTGCGGCTCAAGCGTCTGCATGGTTACCCCATGCGGTGATGCAATAGGTTGTTTATGCCTTGAAGAGCGGGAATTGGCGTGCCATTTCCACCACTTCAGCGCGAATGTTCAACAAGAATTCGTCCTTGTCGGCATTGGTGCGGAAGTCTTTCAAGAAATCACGGCGTTCTTTCTTGCCGTCTGGCAATGGTTGGTTGGTGTGCTTCGTGACAGCCGCGATCCATTTAGAGATCTTGACCATTTCATCTGCACCCATGCCACGGGTAGTGACCAAAGGCGTCCCAATGCGCAAGCCGCTTGGGTAGAACGGTGACCCTGGTTCGTCTGGCACAGTGTTGCGGTTAGCATAGATCCCAGCAACATCCAACGCGTATGCGATTTGTGTGCCTAAGCTTGGGCTGTATGGGGTGTAGTCCACCACCATCAAGTGGTTTTCGGTGCCATCACCAACCAGCTTGATGCCTTCGTCCATCAGGGTCTTCGCCATGACTTGGGCGTTGTCAACAACGGCTTTGGCATAGTCTTTGAAGCTTGGCTCCATTGCTTGCTTGGCAGCAATAGCAATCCCAGCGACAGATGCATTGTGAGGACCACCTTGCAAACCAGGAATAATTGCTGTGTTGATTTTGCTGCCCAATTTAGGGTCACGTGCCAAACCGCGTTCGGTCGCCAAGATCATTGCACCGCGTGGGCCGCGGAAGGTCTTGTGTGTAGTTGACATGATGACATCACAGTGTGGCACTGGTGATGGGTGTTGACCACCAACAACCAAGCCGGTGATGTGAGAAATGTCAGCGACTAACCATGCGTCTACTTCGTCAGCAATTTCGCGGAACTTTGCAAAATCCAAGACAAATGGATAAGCCGTGGTCCCCGCGTAGATCACCTTTGGCTTGTGTTCAAGCGCCAATTCGCGAACTTGATCGAAGTCAATGCGCGCGTTGGCATCCAAACCATATTGGACTGGGTTCATCACGCGCCCAGAGAAGGTCACCTTCGGATGGCCGTGGGTCAAGTGACCACCACCACTCAGTGCCAACCCCATAATGGTGTCGCCTGGTTCCATCAGCGCAAACTGAATTGCGGTATTTGCTGGTGAACCAGAGTGTGCTTGAACGTTCACGTAAGGCACACCGAAAAGTTCTTTCAAGCGGTCTTGTGCAAGCGTTTCAATTTGATCAATAACTTGGTTGCCTTCGTAATAGCGGCGACCAGGATATCCTTCCGAATATTTACTGGAGAGGCTGGTACCAAGAACTTTCCCCACTTCTGGAGAAAAGTGATTTTCAGATGGGATCAGACCGACAAGGTCGATCAGGCGTTGTTCTTCTTGCGCCACGAGATCAAAGATGACATCAGACATGGGGCGTTTCCTTTCTTAGCTGCATTACACGACAGTCAGTGCTGCACATGCATTTGTGAGATATATCACAAAGATTATAGCGTTAATGCAGGGGGCAAATTCGCTTATTCAGATAGAGAATAGGTAGAAAAAGACAGAGAAGCAGCACGTTGCGCTTTGAAGCATGGACAGAAAGCGCCTTGCCCCTTGCTACAACGTATGCGTGCTAATCAGGCGCATAAATTTCGCAGTCTGGGAACGTAAACGCGAAACCATACCACCGTGAGGTCAATTGCATCGGTGCTTCGTTGGTGTCTGTCCAGACAGCAGAAAGCACGCCGTCCACCGCGCCGCGCGACACTTGCAGCGGGCGACCTAGCCATTCGTCTTCAATTGTGCCGCCTTGGGGAATAGCATCAAGCGGATAGAACTTACCTGCATTCAAGTCGTCCATCACACCCAAGCCTTGCGTTCCATATGGCAGACGTCCATCAATCTCGCCGGACATTGAATTACGGAAACCAGGTGGCAAGTGCGTTCCATTCGCATTGATATTCACACTGCGATGCACAACATTCTTCATAACGAACGAGCCGAAAGACTTATAGTCAGACTTGAGCAAGATAATGTCAGGGTACTCAGCAAGCGCTGCCGCAACTAAGGTCAGCTGCGTACCCCAAAAGGCAAGCCGTTGGCCGGAAAGTGGTCCGTCAAAACACTCCCCTGTAATGTGATCCCATAGGCTTAGCGTTTCTTCATCCCGCATTACTGCCAAACCATTGGCAATTCCTGGCACCCCAAACCAATGCACCGCCCCAGCAACCGTTGGCGTCAGACCGACGCTACTATTGCAAGGCGCTCAAAAGCTGACGAGATACGGTTCGCCCGCCAGCTCACCTTGGATCACATGGTGATACGCCGCTTCAGGCACCAATATCGCTCGCCGTTGCCCGCCGCGTTCAAACAGTACTAGCTCTTGCTCTGGAGCCAACCCGGCCTCTATCAATAGAATCTCATGTTTGGCTTGGGGCCTGAAAGGCTTGAATTGAAAGCCTTTCTTTTTAATTTGGATGTTGCTGCGGTCAATTCGAGACATGGCAAAAGTATAGCGGAGGAAACCGCACAAATAACGCTAGGCTTACGCGCCTACAGCGCCCTATAATAGGCGCGCTATGACAACACCTACTCTTGATGATGTCCAAGACTATTGGAATCGGCACCCGGCTGGAGCGGCTGAGGTTGCGCACCTAAAAGCAGACCGAATTGCTTACTTTGACGAGCGTGACCGCCAGACGGCGCTGCTTTACCCTACCTTGGATGAAGATTATGAGTTTCACCGCACCAAAGGTCGCCGCACATTAGAGCTGGGCTGCGGCATGGGGTACAACGCGCAATGCTTGGCACGTGCTGGCGCCAACCTTGTTGTTATGGATCTGGCTGAACATGCCGTTCGACTCACCAAAGAACGCTTTGCGTTGCGTGACTTGCCCGCGGACTTTATCGTTGCCGATGCTGAAAACCTGCCATTTAAGTCTGAAGTGTTCGACGAAGTCTTTTCGTCTGGTGTGATTCACCACTCCCCTGACACGAACGCGGCTGCAAAGCAAATTGAGCGGACGCTAAAGCCTGACGGCAACATCAGCGTCATGCTGTATCACAAGAACTCGATCTGGTATTGGTGGGATATTGTGATCAAGCTTGGCGGCTTAATGGCCGTTTTGAATTTCTCCCCCGCATTTATCCGCAATGCATTGGTAAACCGTGCCCCGCATTGGAAAGACCTTGTCATGCCTGCCGGCCATCGTCTAACGCTCACTGACGTGGTGCGCTCCGGCACCGACTTTGGCGGCCTACAAAACCCAATTTCACGCGTGTATACGCATCAGTCTTCGCAAGAGTTGTTCTCTGGTCTACGCGAGTTCCGGTTTGTCTCTAATTTCAATGCTACTGGTGCACTAGAAGACCCAAAATCTCTCAAGTCACGTCTCATTGGCCCAATTGTGGACCGCCTAAATCGACGCTGGGGCTTCTTCTTGATGATTAGAGCAAAAAAATAAGCACTACTCCCTAAAATCTTGACTGGTCGTCTGTTACTTTCCTCATTTCGACCAATATCACAGTAACTTCCGCTGAAATAACTACGTGACGAATCCTCAGCGGACAGCTTCTGTTAGTTCGCCTTAAATACTACTTAAATATTGTCCGCTCCGAACTCTGGCAAACCCTCACCATGCTAGAATAAATTTGTTGATCTAAACACTACATTTAGTCTTTCAATTCACAGAAATTGAAACAAAACACTAAACAATAGTCACAAAAACCAAAACACATCACTGTTATTGGTATACGGCTGCGCCCTTTTACTCTCTAAATTTACGTCAAAAAGAATTCACCAAACTCGTTATTACGTATGACCTTAAAGCGCTTCTTATGGATTGGATTAGTATTGGCAATTGTCGCAAGTTGGCAAACAACGCGCGTAAATGCGACTGCTACAGTTGC
>JAHDBS010000094.1:7390-13313 GCA_020630225.1 Anaerolineales bacterium
CTGGGAACCTTTACTTACAGCCTTGCGCAACGCCAGTCCCAAGCACCTAACGGACAAGTCGAGCTACTCCAAGCCTTTGCTCTCTTTTTCGATGCAACCAACAATGCGATCTGTCGCTCAACGACCTGGTCATTGGCCGTGACGCAACCCCAAAAACCAGCAGCACAAGAAACCGACGACACGCCAAATACAGCCCCAACTGTCATCGCAGTACCAAGTTGCTCCCATGGCACTGTGTTCATCTTGGTTGGCTCGCCATTTACAGGGGCAGGAACCACTATTAATGCCGATGATTTTACGGGCACCGCTTGTAATGACATTATTCACGGTAACAACAACGCGAACATCATTATTGGCGGGCATGGCGACGATACTATTCTGGGTTATGGTGGTGCGGACCTCATCTATGGCGACAGCATTTCTGACGCCAACAACACCGGCAATGACATTATTGATGGCGGTGCAGATCAAGACGCTATCTATGGAGACAGTTACGACGGCGCCAACAACAGTGGCAATGACATCCTCTCTGGTGGTGATGGTCGAGACGTCTTATATGGAGACAGTGTCAGAGGAACCAATAATAGCGGTGATGACACTCTCAATGGCGGTGCAGAGATTGACGGTTTGTTTGGTGACAGTTTCGAGGGGACTAACAATAGCGGTAATGACACCATCAACGGCGGCAGTGGTAACGACACCTTGGCTGGCGATAGCTTCCATGGGTTCAACAACACTGGCAATGACATTCTCAATGGTGACGCTGATAGTGATTATTTAGTCGGCGACAGCCTTTTCGGTGCTAACAACAGCGGTAACGATACCCTCAACGGTGGTGCTGGAAATGACACGCTGGAAGGCGATAGCTCTAGTGGCACAAACAACAGTGGCAATGACATCCTCAATGGCGACGCCGGAAATGACTCGCTACGTGGCGACAGCTATGGCGGGCTCAACAATACTGGCAATGACACACTCAATGGCGGTGTTGGAAATGATACGTTGCATGGCGATAGTGGAACAGGTGCTAACAACAGTGGTAATGACATCCTGATTGGTGGTGCTGGCGCAGATGTCTTAGATGATGACGGCGGCAACAGTAATGGCGATGTGGATACTATCTATACCAATGAAATTGGGAACGATAACGATGGTGATGCCGACACTGTCCGCGTAGACGATGGTGATAACAACGACACGGTCGATGCTGGCGCTGGGGACAATACGGCTGAAGTTGACGGGGGAGATACTGTCAATTAGCGTGTTTCTCTAAGCATTACAATCCTGTCTAAGACACCCACTTCAAAGACATTTGAAATGGGTGTTTTTTTATTTAGCTACCCTACAGTTTCACATAGCAAAACGTCGTAGTCGCTATCGTGTTCGTAATCGTATTCGAACAGGCTCAGAGCAACCCAAAAACGCAACATTTTCTGTCTTGAAATTCCAAGTGCACAGTCTCGACTGTGCTGTTACTAATCGATTACGAATATGAGTAAATCCGCAGTTTGATTACAAGTGTAGGGTCGCTAGTTTTTTACTTCCCATTGGCATCACGCAACTGCTCAGACGCAGCTCAGCCGAGCATCAAAATGATAGTCTGACATACAAGTGACGGTTTCCTCCAAAATCAGGTATTGATTCTCCAGCTTCACCCCTTGGTTTAGGGCGCTAGATCCAATATAGCTCTCTAAACAGATCACCATCCCCGGTTCAATAATGCCATCTAAGCTGTAAGGTTCGCCTTTTTTATAATGCGGAATATTGGGCCACTCCCCTGCCATACCTAGCCCGTGTCCAACGCAGTAATAGCGGCTTTCCTGATGTTCTTCAGGCACCACCCACGCTTTTTCCGCTAACTCACGATACTCCATTCCGGGACGTAGTAACCCAGCGTTGAATTCCAACTGCTCGCGCGCAAGGTCATATAAATAACGCTGTTCATCGGTTGCTTTACCATCGCCACATAGGAAGGTGCGTGAAAAATCAACGGCATAGCCTTCGTAACCCAGCGCATCGCTATCAAGGCATAGCAAATCACCCTGTTCTAGCTTACGCGTGTCCGCTTCTTGAAAGTATGGAAACGTGTTAGGTCCGCTTTGAAACAGCCGCGTTGAAATATATTGACCCTCTTTCGCCATAAACGCATAGTGAAACTCAGCCCATGCTTCCGACTCGCTTACGCCCGGACGCACTGTCTCTTCCATCCGCTGAACAGCACCTTCAACACGCCGCATTGCTTCACGCATGTAAGGCAACTCAATCGGTAGCTTGATGGCCCGCGTCGGGATCAATGCATCATCGGCATCGCATAGCGTAAAGCCTTGCGCTCGCAGCGCATCAATAGATTGAAATGGAAATCGATCAATCCCGATTTTGTCGATGGTAGGGTCATAAGCACGCACGAGGTCTGCTATTTCTTGCGCAAATCGATAGCCCGCCCCCAGCGCGTCATCGCCAGAGGCGAGTTTATTCAAGCCCATTGCTGGCAAAATCGTATCAATGGTTGGAAGTCCCTGCGCAAGATGCTCGCAGCCAACATACTCAAACAAAATTGTTGGCCCCGCGTGAAACGCGAGCAAGTAGCGCGAAGGGCTGCGCAACCCAAACAGCTGCATGTTACGCGCACCAGTCATATAAAAAATATTATTTGGATCACAAATGAGGAGCACTGGGACATCATGCTTGACCATTTGCTGCTGCACATGCGCCTTGCGCGTCAAATACAGCGTATGCCGATTGGCAAACAATGTTGTGTCGTCCCACCTTGTTTCATACAGACGCGTGTCATAAGCATTGAGTGTCATATCGATTCTCCTTCTAACTACACCCCTTAAGCGCCATACTGCTATAACTGCGGCGGTTGAAAGCCGCCAAAGGCGTCCTCAACAAACCTTAGCAGCGTCAACACCATATCTTCACGCCATGGGTTTGCCACAATTTGCACGCCAATGGGTAGGCCGTCAGCACTTGTTCCTGCGCGAACCGTTCCACAAGGGTAGCCAGTTAGGTTGTAATACATTGTGTGGCCCCAGACAGTAGTCTCAACATAACTCTGTTGCGCAACTTGGCCACGCGGAAACGCCGGGGTGACATTGACCGGACAAAGAATTGCGTCATATTGCTGAAACCAACCTAAAGCTGCGCTTCGCAGTCGGGCTAATTCTGTCAGAATCGTATGCGCAGATGGCACCTTGACAGAGGCTGCACCGTCTAGCACCCGCTGCAAGTTGGGCCCCACTTCTTTGGTGCCTGCTTTTGCAATCAAGCTGCGTAACCACGCTGCATTCTCTATCGATTGAATCCAAGTGTAGAGCTCATTGGCACGAAGTAAGTCTGGTGGTTGATCCTCTACAACATCCACCCCGGCCTGTAGCAGAGCCTGCGCGACTTGCTCAATGGTTTGCCGCACGTCTGCCGCCATTGGCCCTAAGCCGCCATCGGTATACATTGCGATTCGTAATGATGTCGGAAGCGTTTGCTGCGAGGCTTGCAAAGGCATAGGCACCACAGTCGGGTCAACACCATCAGGACCAGCAATAATGCGATAGATCAGTTCAAGATCAGTAACCGAACGTGCTATTGGCCCAATCGTCGTAAGCAGATCGCCAGCACCAACGCCAAACGGCACCGCATGTCCAGCTCGTGAAATACGCCCAGCCGTTGGCTTCAAACCTGCGAGCCCACAAAAGTTCGCTGGCTCGCGAATGCTACCGCCCGTGTCTGATCCAAGATCAAACGCAGCACAGCCACTAGATACGCTTGCTGCAGAGCCACCGCTGCTGCTCCCCGGCGAATGGGTCAGCTTATATGGATTGCTGGTGCCACCATAGACAGCGTTTTCGCACTCACCACCCAGCGTAAATTCAGGTGTATTGGTTTTTCCCAGCACAATTGCACCTGCCATACGCAGTCGCCGCGCGACCGTTGCATCCTGACTTGGGCGCGTGTACTGCCTTCCCATGGTGCCATATGTCGTGACAATGCCTTCGGTATTGATTGAGTCTTTGAGGGTGATTGGCACCCCATGTAGCGGTGTTTTAGCAGGTGTGCTATCGGCTTGTTTAGCTTCAGCCAAGGCCCGCTCAGCGGCCAGCTGTACCACCGCATTAAGTTTTGGAGTAACCGCTGCAATTCTATCTAGGTGATGCGCAACCGTTTCAGTTACAGAGATTGCCTTTGACTGAATTTGCGCAGCCAACGCCGTTGCGGAGAGGTAATGTAAGTCGGTCATGGTGTTGGAATAAAAGCTTCATCAATAACGCGACCTTCCCATGTTTCAGCACTGGGAATGCTCAGCATCTTTGCTAAGGTTGGTGTGGTATCTAAGAGGGTGACATTGGTCTGAATGGTATAACCTTGACGGATACTAGCGCCCCATAACAACCAAGGAATGCGAACATCTTCGACGCAATCCGTTCCATGCGTACGGTCATGCCCACCATGGTCAGCCTGCATCAGAAGCGCACTGTCAGCCGGCAATGCATCAATCACTTGCCCAACCGCGCCATCTATATGTTCAATTTGTCGCAGATATGGGTCTGACATCCAACCATGATCGTGCCCAATTTCATCCACAGTGCCAAAGTAGACAAAGACAAAATCTGGCCTCTGGGTGGAGATATAGGCGGCTGCCGCGTCTGCAATACGCTGATCTCCTGTCGCAAAGTCGCGCGCAGCTTGGATGAAATAGCTATAGGCCAGCGTCCCCGGCCTAGCAACGTCACGTAACTGTTCCCAGTTATAGAAAAAAGCACACTTCCGATTGTAGAGTGCCGCCTGCTCAACTAACCCCGTAAGCGGTCGTGCAAACGGAGTATAGACATTACTGGTGATCCCATGCCGAGCGGGTGGAACGCTATGAAACAGACTTATGTGACAAGGTAGTGTCATCGTTGGCATCAGTGAGGATGCGTTTAGCGTGACCGCGCCCGTTTCCATCACATTTCGAATGCGAGGGGCATTGACTTGCAAGAGGGCATCTGGGCGTACGCCATCGAGCATGATAAAGGCAACGGTCACTGCGGGCGCTCTCCATTTACAATGCGCGCTTCAATTTGACGCAGGACAACGGGCAAAGCCGCCACCGACTCCACAATATAGTCTGCACCGGCCACATTCAAACGGGCCGCTGCACTATCAATGCGATCCAATAATGCTGTGCGAGACATCGCCTTGACTTCCGCTTCGGTCAGGCCCAGCAAATTCCCTGTTTTAGAGATACCAATCGTCCACATGCCAGCGTTGCGCCCTTCGGCAATATCCGCCACAGTGTCACCGACTTTGACGCAAGCGGAAAGCGGCCAAGCATCTAACTGCAGCGCATTCTGAACCGCAGACCATGGCGCTGGGCGACCAGCGGGGACTTCATCGCCCCCAACCGAGCTATCTGGCACAAAGCCTTGCGCCGCCATTAGTGGCAGCAGCGCATCTAACATGCTGCGCATATAGCCAGTGCACCCGCCGACTTTGATTCCGTGTTCACGACAATACTGCAATGTTTCCAATGCCCCTGGAATGAGGGTCGCATATTTCCCAATGACTTCAATTTGACGTGGAATAAAGCTTTGAAACATTGCCTCAACATCCGCCTCTGTACAAGCCTGTCCGTGCGTGGCTTCCCAAGCTGCCGCAACGCGGGGCATTTTTGCAATTGCCCGAATGTGATCACGCTTATGAATCCCCATCGGTTCACGGGCTTCGGCAACAGTAATGTCAACGCCATTGGCTGCAAAGGCCTCAACAAAAACCATGGTTGGTGCTTGACAGCCGTAATCCACAACAGTGCCGGCGAAATCGAAAATAACAGCTTTGAGCTGAGTATGCATATTGTCTCCTTGTGGCCTGCAAACGGGGATGCTTGCAATAATTGAGATTGTACTTCTGATTTTAGGAGACGTGGAGAGTGGAGCAGGATACTGCT
>JAHDBS010000095.1 GCA_020630225.1 Anaerolineales bacterium
ATATTCGCCCTGTGACCATTGATGCAACTTCAGTCGCTGAAAAGATTTTTATTGGTCGTCAAGTGCCGACCATTGCGGACGCGCGTCTTGTCGGCTAGTGCAACTGGTGCTGCAATCCGCCCTACTGTGATTGCAGTATTTATAACGTGGCCGTCTTTAGTGAAGACGAAGCAGGCGACCGGGATGCAGTCCAAACCTTTGAGGTCAAGCTAGACGATGGACCACCAAAGGTTTGCGTAGATTTCAATGGCAGTCGCTGTAGCTGGGGGGCGACTTGGTATAACAGCCCAGTTGAAGTCAAAGTACAGGCCATCGATCGCAGTGCAGGGGTGCTAAATGTCATTTCAGTCGAAGACTGTATCAGAGATCGCTTAGCAGCATTTTTCTTTTGGGACGATTTTCAGAGTTTGGAACAATCCTGTTTAGTCGCAAGTGACAATACCATTGAACTGACTAGCATTGAAATGTGGGCTAATTAGATTGGGATGTTTGAAAACTTTACAGTCTTTTTGACAAGACTCTCCAATCAAATGTAGCCTTCTTACACCCTTTTTACAGCGTCCTCACATATCCTTATCCCACCATCACTAACATTGGTAACACATCAGAAATCAGTCTGAATTCAAGGCTGAAAATTCGTTAGTGATAAAATGTACAAACGAAAAAATCAAAGCCCAACTGTCAACTATCAACTTTCAAAAACCGATGATAGCAGCCAGTTGATAGTTGAAATTTACCTCCGTAACTGACGGAAATCTCAGTGACGTTCCATGACAACTGCGTCTCCCCCTATTGTTACTAGTAACCCAAATCGCATGAAGTTTCTCATTGGCGGTCTGCTTATCTTGGCGGCCGTGGTGTATCTCATTGCGAGCAACACTGCTACGACTGCAAACTACTTTTTCACAGTAGATGAGCTACTTGAGCGATCTACTGTAGGTCAAGATGTGCGCATTTCAGGGGCAGTCATTGGCGAAACCATTGAGTATGATCTTGATACCCTCGAGCTTACTTTTGAGGTGGCACACGTACCGGGTGACCAAAGCGATATTGATGCACTTGGCGGACTCGCGGTGGTGCTGGATCAAGCCGTCAAAGATCCCAACGCGCAACGCATTCAAGTCAAATACATCGGTGAAAAACCGGACTTACTTCATGAACAATCGCAAGCCATCATGGATGGACGGCTTGGTGAAGACGGCGTATTTCACGCTGATACCCTGTTGTTGAAATGCCCAACGCGGTATGAAGACGAAGTGACAATCGAAAATAGCTAACTTAGTCTTATTGGTTAATTGCCATTTGTTATTGGGTCGCACAGCCCGCAATAACAAATAACCAATGATCAATAACAATTAACTCATGATTCTCGCCGACCTCGGACAACTCCTTCTTATTCTCGCGTTTGCGTGCACTGTTTACGCAACAGTGGTCTCACTTGTTGCCGCGCGGCGTAAGCATGCCGGCTTACTTGAGTCGTCGCGGGTGGCAAGCATTTTGCCGTTCCCAATTCTGACGGCCGCTTGTTTACTGCTGGTGTTGATGTTGATCAATGGGAATTTTGAAGTTGCCTATGTCACCAGCGTCTCTAGCCGCTCAATGCCGACATACTTGCGGGTGACTGCGCTTTGGGGTGGTCAACAAGGTAGTCTGTTGTTCTGGTCGTGGCTATCTAGCCTGTTCATTGCATTTATGCTGATGCGCGACTGGCGTTACGAACGTGACATGCAGCCGTATGTCATTGCGACTGCCGCAGTAACGCTTGGCTTTTACCTCATTCTCAATATCTTTTACGAAAGCCCCTTCCAAAAAATTTGGATCGATCAGTTTGGGGTGACCTCGTCTTCAATTTTTCCAAAGGTTGGTGCAGAACTCTATATTCCGCCTGATGGTAACGGGCTAAATCCGCTACTGCGTCATCCAGGCATGATTATCCATCCACCGATGTTGTATCTCGGGTTCATCGGTCTAATTGTGCCGTTTTGTTTCGCAATTGGCGCGTTAGCCGTTGGCCGCCAAGACGATGTCTGGATTCGCGCCTCACGCCGTTGGACGTTGGTGGCATGGCTCTTTTTGTCGCTCGGCTTAGTGCTGGGTGGCCGCTGGGCCTATGACGTACTTGGCTGGGGGGGCTACTGGGCGTGGGATCCGGTTGAAATTGCGGCCTTTATGCCGTGGCTCACGGCAACGGCGTTTGTGCATTCGGTCATCATTCAAGAAAAGCGCGGCATGTTCAAACACTGGAACATGGTGCTGATTATTCTGACCTATGCGCTTGTTGTATTAGGCACTTTCCTGACCCGCACTGGAGTGTTGTCTTCTGTGCATGCATTTGCAGAGAGCTCGCTCGGCGTGCCTTTCTTTGTCTTTCTTACGGTTACATTGGTAGGCAGCTTAGCATTGCTCATCTGGCGTTGGAACACGTTGCAAAACGACCGCGTATTGAGCAGTTGGCTGTCGCGCGAAGGGATGTTTTTGCTCAATAACATTGTCTTTATGGCAATTTTAGCGACCTGTTTTTGGGGCGTAATTTACCCGATTATTTCCGAAGCGTTCACAGGGCAAAAAATTACGGTGGGGCCGCCATTTTATGAGCGCACCACTGGCCCAATGTTCGCGCTGATGTTGCTGCTCATGGGCGTTGCGCCGCTGACTGCATGGACCATGATGTCTATCAAACGGCTTGGGCAGGCAATTTGGAAACCAGCGGCATTTTCCCTACTAGGGTTAGCGTTTGCGCTGGTGACAGGCGTTCGCAATGGCTATGCGTTGCTGGGAATTTGGTTGTGCACATGGGCTGCTGCGGTCAATCTTTATGAATTTCACCGAGGTGCTATAGCACGTCGTAAGACCCAGTCTGTGGGCTATGGTCTGGCAATGTGGCAATTGCTCAAACGGGACCGCCGCCGCTATGGTGGCTACATGACCCACATCGGCATCATCCTAATGGCAATTGGCATTATTGGTTTAGAACTGTTTCAGACTGAAACGCAAGGCAGCGTGGCTGTCAATGAAAGCCTGACCTTGCAAGACTACACCATGACCTACAAAACGCTGCATGAATATGAAGCAGATGATGGCCGACTTGTGACGGTTGCAACCGTGGATGTCTATCAGGACGGTGAATTTGTAACGACATTACAACCACGCCGTGACTTCTATTTCGAAAGTCGGCAAGCAATGACCATTCCAGGTGTTCACGGCACCATTGAAGAAGACTTTTACGTGCTGCTGGTGGGCTGGAAAGACATTGCGGTTGAAGGGGCAACGTTCAAGCTATATCACAACCCTTTGGTCAATTGGCTTTGGTTTGGTGGGCTCATTCTCATCCTTGGGATTGGCGTAGCTTCTTGGCCTGAGCGGCGCGAGCCGATGGTGTTGAAGACTCGACCGACAACCAAGGCGATTCCGGCTGCAGCGGATTGAAAATGGAAGCTACGAAGTTATCCAAAGACGCACGAACAGGCTTGTCTTCCATGTATCGATGTTTCAACGCTCTAGTGGTTTTCATTGGCAACTGGTCAACGTCTAAACGCAAAGCATTTCAAGCACCGCTGGCGCTGAACCATGTTATTTTTGTGTCCCTGCGTGTGATGTCGTGGGTTCTAATTGCAGGGTTTCTCTCAGCTACGCCTGCGTACGCGCAAGACGCGCCAACAGATGATGATGTTAACGACATCGCCAAGCAACTTTTTTGTCCTACCTGTGAAAACGTTCCGCTAGATCAATGCGGAACATCGGCTTGCGTGCAGTGGCGGGATACTATTCGCGACTTGCTGGCCGAAGGGCAAACCGAAAGCGATATCAAAGCCTATTTCGTGGCGCAGCATGGCGAACGCGTTCTGAATACACCGACGTTCTCTGGGCAAGGGCTATTGCTTTGGATACTACCAATGGTGATCGCTGTGCTTGCTATTGGTGGATATCTTAGCTTTGTGCGCCGAACAACTGCGGTTCAAATGCCTGTAGAGACAGCCAATGTTACGGCAGCTACTCCGGCAGACTATATTTCTCAACTTGAAGCTGAGCTTGAAAGACGCCGTCAAAATGACTGATGTTGCTTTCGACACCGCTGCACTGATTTCCTAATGCCTCAATCTCGTACTCCTCGCTTTCTATTTATTAGTGGATTGATTATCGTTGCGCTAGTCGCGTTGCTTTGGTTACTTGGGGCACGCATTGTGCGTGGCACAGACGGTCCAGAGCGCGGCGAGCGCGCGCCAGACTTCACATTGACAGAGTTCGAAACGGGTGAAACGCATACCTTGGCGAGCTTAGAAGGAAAGATTGTTGTGCTGAATTTCTGGGCATCTTGGTGTGTACCTTGTGCAACCGAAGCGCCCGAGCTAGAAGAGCTGCAACAACAATATGCAGACCAAGATGTTGTGATCTTAGGTGTGGACTATGCTGACACCGAAACCGACGCGTTAGCCTTTCTCGAAAAGTATGAAATCACCTATGTCAATGGCCCAGATTTAGGGACACGCATTAGTCAAGCCTATCGCATCAAAGGTGTGCCTGAAACCTATGTCATTGGCCCAGATGGAATCTTAGAAGACGTCATTATCGGCCCGACGACATATGCCCAGCTCAACGGTATTTTGCAAGGGTTAGCGCCGTAATTTATGTCTATTCCTGCCTTGCTCATTGGCATTACCTTGTTGATTCTGTCTGGCGCGCTGATTATTCGGCCCTTGTTAGACCAATCGCAATATAACGCTGAACCTGACATTCTCTTACAGTCATTGCTCACTGAGCGTGACAATATCCTCACGTTGATCCTTGACCTTGAAGACGATTTTGCAACTGGCAAAATCACAGAAGAGTTTTTTACCCAACGCCGCCAAACCTTAGTGCTACGTGGCGCGCGCACACTTCAGCAGTTAGATGCGCACAGCACAGACAATGTCAGTGACTTAGACGCGCAGATTGAAGCCCAAATTGCAGCATTGCGAGGCCAGCATGACCGATAAACATGCCGCCTGCTACTCTGCGCCTAGACCAAGTAACGCTGACGCAACGCCTAAGCTGTCTAGCTGGATGCAGTGGCTTGGGTCACGCAGCATGCACTACACGCTAGCAATTATTCCCCTAGCCGTGCTGCTGTCAGCATGCTCTTTTGCCGACCCTATTGATCCCCCACCGGGCTCTGAATTGACGGCTGCTGAGCCAACCGTCGCGTTTGTAGCAAGTGTGCCGCAGGCCTTTGATATTGCTGCTGGCGAAGCGATCTTCGCTGAAAATTGTACGAGTTGTCATGGCGCAAACGGCGCAGGCAATGGTGAGATGGCAGCTCAACTGCCGGTTGAACCGCTGAATTTCACAGATCATCAGGCCGTGTCTGACCGTACCCCAGATGCGTGGTATCAGATCATTACGCAAGGGAATTTGGCGAATCTAATGCCACCTTGGCAAAATGCGCTCTCAGATCAAGAACGCTGGAACGTCACGGCTTACCTATATACGCTCAGCTACTCAACTGCCCAAGCTCAGGTGGCAACCGAACTGCTCGCCGAAACAGACGTGTCGGCGCTATTTGATCTAAATGATCCAACGGCGCTTCAGGCTGTTTCAAATGCGACCATTGCCGCTGAGCTAGCGACAGTCTTGCCCACTGCGACGGAACGTGAATTGCTCACGCTGGCAAATGTGCTGCGCACCCAAGCCTCTACCGACCCGCTCGCGCTTGCGCTGACAGCTGAGGATAGCGCCCCTGAAGTAAGCGTAGACGGTGATTTATCCGTGATCAACGGGCGGATTGTGGGCACCGATAATTTCAACGATTTGTGGATCAATTTGCAAGCGTTTGCTGCTGACGGTACAAATATTGCCTTTGAAAATCCAGTTGCAGACGATGGCTCCTTCAACTTTGAGCTGACAAACTTGCCAGATGAGACGGCACTGATCGCACAAGTCGAATATGAAGGGGTGACCTATCTTTCTAACTTGATTACAGCAGATGGCTCTGAACGCTATGATGCTGAAATCAATGTGTTCCCAGCTTCAACCGATGCGAGTTTGCTTGAGTTCGCGCAACTCAACCTGATTCTTGAGCCGGCGGCACACAGCGTACAGGTCACGCAGTTGGTTCTATTTGAAAACAACAGTGACCAAACGATTTACAACGCAGAAGAAGCGACCTTCAACTTGGACGTGCCGCTGGAAGCCGTCAATGTAAATTTGAGTGATACCCCGCTTAGTCGGCGGGTAGAGATCGAAAATAATCGCTTACATGTCAATGCTGCTTTTCCGCCAGCGTCAGCCCCGTACGAGCTTTTACTAAGCTATAGCTTACCGATGCAAGATGGCGATGTAACGGTGCGTCAGCCCCAGCTGCAAGCCGCAGCAGTAACGCGCTTGCTAATTCCAGCCGGGACATTGCAACTTACTAGTGAAGCATTGCAGCGTACCGATCCAATTACAATCGAAGGCGTGACGTATGACGTTTTCTTAAATGAGACCTTAGCCGACGGACAGTTGCTGCGTTACAGTCTTGAAAAGCCATCCCAACCCATTGCGTGGGTAACCAACAGTGTTACCGGCAACTTGGCAGTTGGGCTGCTGTTAGTGTTACTTGTCTTGGGTGGATCAGTGTGGTGGTTGCGCCAAGAGCGCGTGACGCCGCAACAACAGTATGCGAAATTAGTCGCAGAACTAGCCACGCTGGATGCCCAAGCTGAGGCGTTGAAGCCAAAGGCCTATGCCAGTAAGCGGGCTGAATTGAAGTCGGACTTATTAGCGCTGCTTCAGCATCACCCTGACCTGACCGATGTTGATTGAAACGAAGTCTCTCGCTAAGTTCTACGGGCTGAATCCGGTACTACGCGGCATTGATTTGCAAATCCCTGCTGGGCAAGCAGTTGGCTTACTTGGTTCTAATGGAGCGGGTAAAACTACGCTGTTGCGATTGTTATCGACGTTAACTGCCCCCACTGCTGGCAGTGTCACAATTGCTGGGTATGACTTAACGTCTCAAGCTCACGCAATTCGCCCCTTACTGGGCGTTGTGAGTCATAAGCCGTTGCTCTATGACACTTTCAACGCCGTAGAAAACCTCAAGTTTTACGCAGACCTATATAACGTTACCAATTACGCAGATCGCATCGGTGACTTGCTGGAACAGGTCGGGCTGACCGCGTATGCAGCACAACCTATTCGAACTTACTCACGTGGGATGCAGCAGCGTCTCGCGGTGGCGCGCGCCTTGTTACACGCGCCGCAGATTTTGTTACTTGACGAGCCGTTTACCGGGTTAGACCAACAGGCGGCGCAGTTGCTAGAAGAAATTTTGCTGGATGCTAAGCAGCATGGCATCACCATTTTGCTCAGCACCCATCAGCTAGAGCGGGCGCAGCGGTTGATCGATCGGGTTGTGTTGCTGAAAAAAGGCAAAGTAGACCGTGATGTGTCTATTACTGACCTAGACTCATTGACTGCGTATTTCAATGCGGCGGTTAGCGCATGAATTTGCGGGCGTTGTTTGCCTTGGTCCGCAAGGATCTGTTGCACGAGTATCGCAGCCGCGAGATTGTCATTGCGATGCTGGTATTTGCCTTTCTGGTGATGGTGATTTTCAACTTTGCGTTGGAACTCAACAAGACCATCCGCGAGACCGTTGCCGTTGGGGTGTTGTGGGTGACCTTTGTGTTTGCCGCCACCTTGGGACTGAATCGGGTGTTTGCTGCCGAAAGCGACCAGACATCGTTAGACGGGCTGCTGCTCGCCCCGATTGATCGTACAATTATTTTCGCTGCGAAATTCATCAGCACGTTGATTTTTGTAGTGCTGGTACAGCTCATTATTGTGCCGCTGTTTAGCATGTTCTACAGCATCAATTTATTTGATCCGCTGTTCTTGCTAACGTTATTTTTAGGCACTGTTGGCTATGTCATTGTTGGCACGCTCATCGCGGCGTTGGCGCTCAAAAGCCGTTCACGCGAGATCTTGCTGCCAATTTTGCTTTTACCAGTTTCAATTCCGCTGATGCTAGCGGTGGTAAAAGCCGGAAAAAATATTCTTGAAGGCGCAGAGTGGGCCCTTGTCCGCCCCGGCTTCAGTTTCGTCGTAGCCTTTGACGTGATCTTTATCGCGGTGGCTATTATGACCTTTGACTATCTCTTAGAGGACTAAAAGCTAATTGGCTAAGCGCTAATGAGTTTGACTTGTACATCGTCTCGAACACATTAGCCGTTAGCGTTTAGCGTATTCGCAATGAAAGCACCAAAATCTCTAACTTACCTCACCTATGCTGCCATTATTGGTTTTTTGGTGACGCTATATATGATGTTCTTCTACGCCCCCCGCGAAGTGTTGATGGGTGAAGTACAGCGCATTTTTTATCAACACGTGGCCTTTGGCTGGTGGTTCTCTGTAGCTTTTGCGGTGACGCTGCTGGCTGGGATTATGTATCTCATCACCCGCGATTTAAAGTGGGACCGCTGGGCCGTTGCTGGCGCTGAAGTGGGGATTATTTTCACGCTGCTGAACATCGCCAGCGGCTCCATTTGGGGCAAGCCAGCGTGGAATACCTGGTGGACGTGGGATCCACGCCTGACCACGGCAACAATCACGCTGTTGCTCTACATCGCCTATTTGATGTTGCGCCAGTCGATTGAATCGCCAACAACCCGGGCGCGCTTTGCTGCGGTGTATGGCATCGTGTCGTTCATCAGCGTGCCGCTCACCATTTTTGCCATTCGTATTTGGCGTACGATTCACCCTGTTGTCATCGGTTCGGGTGACCCAACAGCGGAAGGCTCTTTCAATATGACGCAGCCCATGCTAATTACTATGCTAGCGCATATGGCATTGTTTGGACTGATCTTTGCTGCCTTGCTGTGGCATCGCTATCAATTAGAAACTGAGGCAGCTGAAGTTGCTGATCTCAAGACGCAACTCTTATTACAAAGCTAATGTTATTGCTTCAAACAACCCCAGACACCTCTGGTTATCTCTATTTATGGCTGGCAGTTTTGACCGTTGTCGTCGGTGGCTGGCTGTTTTCTATCTATCAACGCCGCCAGCAACTGCGCCGTGACCGGGCTGTTATAGAAGACTTATTGAAGGAAAAGCAAGATAGATGATTTGAAGCTAGACGATAGAGGAATCGTACTCGACCCTCTATCGTCTACCTCCGCGCGCAACGCGCGTCATCTATCTTTTATCCTAAATCCGCGTCCTTCCCGACTTTTCCGGCTTCTACCGCCAGCTCAATTTCAGCTTCATACAACTCATGTAGATATTGGCTTACCGGACCAATGCCCGCAGTGCCAATGGTGCGTCCATCGATTTTGTTGACGGGGGTGACTCCACCAAAGGTGCCGGTGACAAAAGCCTCGTCTGCGTCATACACGTCTGTCAGTGAGAAGTTCTTTTCTAACACGGTCAGTCCTGCCCGGCGGCCAACTTCAATGATCTTGCCACGGGTAATGCCGTTCATGCAGTATTGCCCAGTCGACGTCCACACTTCCCCATTTTTGATCATAAAGAAATTGGTGGCATTACACGTACTCACAAACCCATTGATGTCTAACATCAGAGCTTCATCTGCACCCGCTTCAACCGCTTGCACTAGTGCAATGACTTCATGCAGCTTACTGTGACAATTGAGACGCGCATCTAAATAGTCTGGCGACCCACGGCGCACGGTCGAGGTAAATAGCGTAATCCCATTTGCTTTTGAGCCAGGGTCGGCCTTTTTATGTTCAGCGATGATGACCAAGTTTGGCCCGCTAATGGTCAAACGCGGGTCTTGAGAAGGCGTCTTTTTGATGCCACGGGTTAGCATAAAGCGACAGTGAACGTGGGTGTGCATGTCATTGGCACGTAAGACTTTCCAAAGTTCCCCCATCAACTCTTTACGGGTCATGCCAATATCCATGTGCACAGCTTTGGCAGCTTGGTACAGCCGATCTAGATGTTCATCTGCAAAGACGAGCACATCATCGTGTAGACGCATGGCATCCCAGACACCATCACCAACGAGGTAACCACTGTCAAAGACAGAAATTTTTGCTTCGTTGCGCGGAAATAATTCGCCATTGACGTAAATAAGAACGTTCGCGTTGCGATCGTCAGGAACTGCGTTGTGGGTACCGTGAACCATAAAGATTCCCTCCGGGGAGTAAAAGTTGTTAATTGTTATTTCTTATTGGTTAATTGTTATTGATTGGCGCCAAGAGAGTTCAATAACAAATAGCAAATAACTATTAACCAATAACCACTGTCTGAGTTTACTAGGAGATATTCGAAATGTTCAAATCCCTATTCAAAAAACGCCACCCTTTTGCGCGTCCAGTCGATGTAGATGTTGAAGAGTGGGATGAAATGGTCCGTAAAGCAGAGGTGCCCGTCGTTGTAGACTTTCACGCAACGTGGTGTGGCCCCTGTCAAACCATGGGCGGGATTTTGCGCGAAGTCGCCGAAGAGTACGACGGCAAAGTGCTGATTGCCAAAGTAGACGTTGATCGTAATCCAGAGCTGGCGCAAAAGTTCAAGGTGCGCAGCATGCCCACGCTAATGTTTATGCAAAACGGCAAACGTCTAGATAAACACGTAGGCGTCATGGGCACGCGCCAACTGAAGCAAAAACTTGATCGAATGCTGACAGCAGCAGGTTAGTGCGTGCGAGAGTGAGGCAATTCTATGCAAAATGTTGCCTCACCAATTAATGGTCTGGCTACTTACCGCGTTAGTCGCGGTGTAAGCGCAATCGTCTCGTCCCCGGCCAACACACCTTCTAACGTCTGCCCCTGATGCGGCATGACGCCACCGTTGGCAAAGAAGGGGAAGTCAAATTCCAGCGCGTCGCCGACAATTTTATTTGGAATTGGCATGAGCCGACAGGTGAGCGGCTTATTGAGCCTAACCGCTAACGAGGCCAAATCAAGCAAGATGGATTGAAGTTCAGCAGTGCTTACGTTGCCAGCGATTGGAACAGTGTCTAAACCTGTGCCACACACGGCAGAAAATAGCAGTAGCTCGCTAATTGCTAATGCACCTTGTGCACCCCGAATCGCGAGTACGTTATCTTCTAATACGGGTAAAAATAATCCACAGTAGCCTGTTTTCTTGAACTTCGCAGATTGAATAGTGTCAGTCAGCATGGCGCAGGTTGCAAGCGAGCCATGCATACCAAAGTTGGGTAGCCCTAATGATTCCAGCGCAGCGCCAATGGATGAGGCTTGCTCAGGGAATGGTGCAGGTGAAAAATCAAACCCTAAGAAGGTTGCGCCGCGTACGTCTTTGAGTGCATTTTGCATAGCAACTGCGTGCTGTTCAATGCTACTTTGCAGCTTTTCGCGTGCTTCTGCAATGCTTTCGGCATTTTTGAATGCGTCCACTACTAAATCGGCACATTCTAAGGCTAGTGCAAATGCAGGTTTGTTACCTGCATGGTAAGCCCCAGGTAGAAATGGCACCCCGCCTGGTACATTGGCTGTAGCGCAAAAGCGTAGATTACCAAAGCCATCAGGCGTAATTTCGGCGCAGCGCTTGATTACTTGGCTAACTTGTTTGATGGCAGTCAGGCTAATGTTGCCTTGTTTGTCCCCAATTTCAGCACATGCAAAAATAGTATCAGTATTGGCAATGACCTTTGGGATTGCTTGGAAGTAAGCATCGTCCGCATCTAAGGTTGCCATGCCAATCGTGCCGTAGTTGATGCCAGCGACAAAGCATTTTGCCTCTAGGTCTTGCGCAAATGTGACAACTTCATCTGGTGTTAGCCCCTCAATTTCAGTAAACGGCTGCGTCGCTAAGCGCGTTGTTTGAACTTCATAGCCAGCAGCTTCCACAGCAGATTTCGCCTGACTAACCACAGTTTTTGCGGCATCAAAATCAGCAGACTGTAAAGGATATGTTGCGTTTAGAAAGTAAGTAATTGAGCGAATTTTCATCTGAGCTTAGACCGAGGCTAATGGTGTGAATGGTAGAATCACAATCAAGATTTTACCTATGGCCGAGAGTAACGTAAACCTATTATGAGTTCTTCTGACTACGTTTTTGATGCTTCCGAAGCAACATTTGACTCTGATGTTGTCCTTCGCTCACATGATGTGCCTGTTATTGTAGATTTCTGGGCACCATGGTGTGGACCCTGCCGTGCTTTGGGGCCAATGTTAGAGCGCCTGACTGAAGAGGCTGATGGTGCATTTCTGCTTGCCAAAGTGAATGTGGATGAAAATCCCAATCTGTCTGTACAGTTCAAGGTGCAAGGCATTCCCGCCGTCAAAGCATTCAAGGACGCGACTCTAATTGACGGCTTTGTTGGTGTGCTGCCAGAGCCAAAACTGCGTGAATTTTTACGCAAAATTGCGCCAACAGAAGCGGACCTAGCCTTAGAACGTGGGCTTAGCTTAGCCAGCACGCGACATTGGGCTGATGCAGAAACTGAATTTCTGACCGTACTTGATAGTCAGCCTGACAACCCGAAAGCAACCTTAGGGATTGTGCGTTGTCTAGTGGCCTTGGGTCGTGGCGACGCTGCCTTGGCATATATCGAAAACTTCCCTGGTGGCTCTGAAATTGTGCAAGCGCAGCAGCTCGCACCGCTTGCCCGCCTCATCGCAAGCGTAGAGGGTGTGCCAGATTACAGCACAATTGAATCTGAAACTGATGCGCTTTATGACCAAGCAGCAAAGCTGCTTATGCAAGGTAAATGGGCAGCTGGAATGGATGGTTTGTTAGATGTGCTGCGGAAAGATAAGCGTTACCGCAAAGGGCAACCGCGCGAGGTAATGCTAGGCGTGTTTGCGCTGTTGGGAGATGATGACCCAATGACGCGTGAGTATCGCAATGAGCTAGCGAGCGTGTTGTTTTAGCCCCTATTGCGTATCGATAGCAGTGCGTAATGCCGTTGAAAACGCCTGCGCGCCACACTGATTCATGTGATCACTATCGATGAATAAGGTGTGGTCTTCTGAAAATGCTGAGCGAGAAAAGTCAAAATAGACAACGTCGCGTTCTGTTTTCAACTGTGACATCTTCGCTTCCATTTCTAAAATTAGATCTTGCCTAATTAGTGTGTTATATGCCGTTGTGTAAGGCGGTGTAAACAATACAACTTCTAGACCTTCCGCTTCGGCGAAATCTAAAATTCTTAGCAGCGCCGCATATGTTGCGTCGGGCGTCTCTGGTCGTGTCGCCTCAATTTCTGCCAAGCTCGTATGATGCGCCACAAT
>JAHDBS010000583.1 GCA_020630225.1 Anaerolineales bacterium
GTTACACGGTGTCCGTTGAAGACATTGAACATCGTCACAAGGTATCGCCATATGTGGATGAAGAACTGTTTGGGAAAACGCTGGTAACCGTGCTCAGCGGGGCGGTGGTCTATGAAGCGGATGCTGGCTATTCTGAACCTCAGGGGGACCTTGTGCTTAATCCGATGTCAGGCTTAGCCAAGCTCAATGCAATGCCTAGAGAGGCGCAAAACGCAGCGCTAACAAGGTGTTGTGGTGCCACCAAGTGGGTCGCTGAAATGCAAGCCGCAATGCCATTTGAGTTGCAGTCTGACCTGCTGACCTTGGCTGATAACATCTGGGCCGATTGTGCGATTGAGGACTATAAAGAGTCGTTCTCACATCATCCAAAGATTGGGGATATTTCGAAGCTGCGCGAAAAGTTCGCGGCGACGGCGTCATGGTCAGCCGGTGAGCAGGCGGGCATTAAGTCTGCTGACGAGGATGTGTTGCAGGCATTGGCAAAAGGAAATACAGACTACGAAGATAAATTTGGCTATATCTTTATTGTTTGCGCCACTGGGAAAACAGCAGCAGAAATGCTGGCGTTATTACAGGCACGGCTCCCGAATGATCCGCAAGACGAAATTTATATTGCCGCTGAAGAGCATCGCAAGATTATGCATATTCGGTTGGAAAAACTACTAACAGGAAAATAAGATGAGCACGATTAGCACTCACGTTTTGGACACTGCGCTTGGGACGCCAGCAGAAGGCTTACAACTATCGCTTGAAATTTGGCGCGATGATGATTGGCAACCGCTAGCAAGCGGCGTGACAAATGCGGATGGACGCGTAGCCAAACTTGTCCCGACCATCGAAAAAGGTATGTACCAAATGACATTCATGACCGAGCGCTACTGTCGCAGTACCGGTCGCGAGTGCTTCTACCCCTACGTTTCAATTGTGTTTCAAATTATGGCTGAGGATGAGCACTATCATGTGCCCTTGCTGTTGAGCCCATTTGGCTATTCAACCTATCGTGGGAGTTAGCCAGAACTTAGCTTCGTAAGGTCTCCATAAACATCTTGCGCTCGCGCGGAGACCGGAGCCAAATGAGGTTAGTTGTGTTCTTGTGTGTTTGTAACCGGTCAATTAGCTTGGGCCGCATCTGATAATGCACATGCCAAATGAGCTTGAGTAGCTGCCATGTCATGGGGAGCATGGGGCAGTCGGGCGGTAAGTCTTCTCTGGGGCGGAAGAGATATTTCACTTGGCGTTTGAGTGACCACCAATAGTGAATGTAAAGCGGAAAATCAACAAAAACAATGGTGTCAGCGCGTGAGAAGCGCGTCTCTAGCGCCTCCCAATTGCCCCAGCCATCAATTACCCAGTGTTCTCCAGCGATTAAGTTGGCGTGCAGTAAATCGAATTCTGATTTAGGCGTTGGAACCCAGCCCGCCTGCCATTGAAGAAGATCGATGATGTGAAGTGGCAAATTGTAGTGCTGACTAAGCTGCTTGCTTAGCGTTGTCTTACCACCCCCAGAATTACCAATAATTGCAATGCGTTGCATTTAAACTGCATGACTTACAAGTCCTGCACATAATCCCGGTTGACGTCTTTGTAGAGAATATAGCGTCCCGTTTCCCAGCCCGTTGCGGCAAAATATTGCGGACAGAATGGGGCCATATAGAGGTAATCATTCTGGGTGACTTCCACTAAATCCCCGTTCAAGTAGTAAAACCCACGCCCATCCAACATATATAAGCCATGTTCCATGACGTGCGTCTCTACAAACCCAAAGTGTGTCCCAGGGTCAAAGATCAACAAATTGAAGGCCATATCAAAGCCTAGATTGTTGTCATAGGGAATCAGATGTTTCTCAGTGTAGGTATCTTCACTAATGGCAGGAACATCTTTCTCATTGGTCACAATTGGGTCAGGGATGGCGATGCCTTCCAGTTTCTGATACCGGCAACGTAACCATAGGAGGCGCGTGTCAGCTTCTGTGTTGTTGAATACGGTGTAGGCCATGCTTGGCGGTAACCAAACAGTGCCACCTGCACTTAGATAATGCTGCTTACCATCGACGAGCAGGACGGCATCACCTGC
>JAHDBS010000584.1 GCA_020630225.1 Anaerolineales bacterium
CATCGACCAGAGCGGCGACTTCGTTGAGTAGGTCGCGCTGTTTGCTCATGTCTGGCGTGTTGAACACAGGGCGCGTGAACATCGATTCCCAATGGACGGACACGGCTTTCATTTTGAGCGGCCGAATGTCGAGTTCTAGTGGATCATCAATTAGACCAAAGCGACCTTGTGGGGCGATCATGTCAACAATGTCGGCCATGTGCTGATGCGTTTGCGTGATGGAGAAGACATAGCCGGGTGCGCCAACGCCTAAGGCTTTGACCTGCGGTGCCAACGGCTCACGATGATTGACGACGTGATGCGCGCCACACTGGCGACACCAGTCTTGTGTTTCTGGGCGGGAGGCCGTGGCAATAATCGTCATGTTGGTCAACGCCCGCAGCAATTGGATCGTAATAGAACCAACCCCGCCAGCGCCACCAATCACCACAATCACATTGCTGCCTTCCGCAGTGGGGCGCTGCACTTCTAAACGATCAAACAGCATTTCCCACGCGGTGATGGCCGTTAGCGGTAGTGCCGCTGCTTCGGCGTCCGTCAAGCTTTGGGGCTTGTTGCCCACAATGCGTTCGTCTACCAAGTGATATTCACTATTGGTGCCCGGCCGCGCAATCGAGCCAGCGTAGTAAACCGCATCGCCAACGGTGAAGTGTTCAACGTCTTCCCCAACCGCTGCCACAACGCCGGCTGCGTCATAGCCTAAGACCCCCCATTCCGCGCCCCCAGCCGGTGGTCGATTTTTGCGCACCTTAGTGTCAACGGGATTGACCGAAACAGTGTGCACCTTGACAAGAATGTCGCGTCCAGTGGCGGTCGGTTTTTCTAGGGTGATGTCTTGTAAGGCCCCAGCTTGGTCGATGGGGCCGGGGGTGTTGTAGGCGATGGCTTTCATTTTTGTGTTCTCCTGTTGTGTGTGTAAATTCTAGCGCGTGGAGGAGTTTTTTTGTTGATTAGGGGTAAGAGTGTGTTCAAAAGTGACAGATCTCCTTGCTGAGAGAAGCAGGTCTAAATGCAAGGCGAAGCCGCCTAAATTTTAGAATTACCAAATTATGCGTATGCATCTGGAGGATCCCTGTTAAATGCGCCAAGGCTTGTTTGAATTCTCTAAATTCGGGTGGATGCTATCGGCAGGCCTTACATCCGAACAGAAGCTCAGCAAGGAGTCTAGGGGGGCTTATGTTCTCAAACAGATTCTAATACCGAATATTCACCTCAGTACAAATAACAAGACTTACACCTTGAGATCTCCAGAACAGCCTGAAAATAGAGGCATGTTCGACTTTACCACTCAAATCTACACAATATCTACGACGTCTAATTGCCAGACCGTAAGCAATACAACAAACAATAAATTCACGGCGCGAGTTGAAGTGCAAACTGACGCACCAAAACATATGCGCTTTGATGCGATTGTGCGTGAACTTGGGCGGCGCTTGGAACCCCATGCTGCCGCAATTGGCAGTGTGGATGACGTTGAGACTTTGCTGTGCGTGTGACTTTTGTCGTTAAATTGGTTTATATAAATACTGGGGTGCGCTAATATACTGATAACACTGCATATTAAGAGGATTAGTTATGAGCCTTTCTCCAGAAGAAGCAAGAACAAGAGTAAATCAACAGCAAACAAACAAACCTCCAGCTTCTATTCGCACTGCCGTTTGGCTCATGCTAATAGTTGGCTTTCTACGTGTTGTTGTCGCTTTCGGAGGAGGGTTGGAACCAGAGAGTGACAACGAGGCAACATTAGCAGCGCTGCGTTTTGTGACGGGATTGTTTTTTGAACTTCCATTATTCGTTGCTTGCGCATTTGCTGTTCGACTGAGGCGCAAATGGGGGCGGATTGCATTTGTAGTAGTAACAGTTTTAGCGTTCTTGTTGGATTTGTGGCTCCGCTTTGATATTTACCCAGAGTACATCGCTATGATTGTGCTTGATTCGGTCTTCTCAAGAATAATGTCATTTGTGATAATCGGCTTGCTTTTTACTGCTGCCTCTAGCCGTTGGTTCAATACTTCAGTGTAAGCTAATCCTATGATAAAAAAGACATTGCGCT
>JAHDBS010000096.1 GCA_020630225.1 Anaerolineales bacterium
AGTGGGATCGTAAAACCACGGTCAGATTAGCCTTACAAAAGCTTCTCTGCTAAATACCACTCAATTGTTTTGGCTAACCCGACTGTATGTGGGGTTGCGGTCCAATCTGTTTCTACCTCTAATTTCTTTGCTTCATAGCTACTTTGTAAGGCTAATGCTTGCACCAATTCCGGAGTCCAAGGTGACTTTCGCCCTAGAAGCTTGAATAAAGGTGTTGCAATGTTGGCGACGGCCATAGCGACCCACTTGGGCAGGGCTAGTGCTCGCGCATTTCGACCTAAGACAGTGGCTCCAATTTCAATAAAATCCTTCAATAAAATTGGGTTCCCTACAATAAACGTATCGTTTGCTTTCTTGATGCTCACAGCAAGACAAGCCTTTACAACATCCGCGACGTAGACGTAGTTCGCGACAGGATTGCTCCCAATGGTGAACCTAATTCCACGTTGGACGAGCTTCATCCAAAATAAAATGAGTGTTGAGCGTGCTTGCTCACCATAGACGACAGTTGGCCGGAGAACTGCAACTGGAATCGAATTGTTCTGCTGCCACGCGGCAACAACTTTTTCCGCCTCCCATTTTGAAACTTCATAGGTATTAAATGGATTGGCAGGTTCAGTTTCATCAATTGGCCCAGCGCGGTTTGCGCCAATTACGCCAACAGAACTGAGATGGACAATGTGCGTTACATTGGCAGCGGCGCAGGCTTGAAGCAGATGCTGCGTTCCGGTGACATTCAGGGCATCCATTCTGCTTTCATTTCGGACTTCCCCAGCTGTGTGAAAAACAAAAGTGCAGCCTAGTAGGGCGTCTTGCCATTGCTCAGGTTGCAGTAAATCGCCTTGTACAACTTCAACTTCAGTCGCAGCCCAGAGCGCATTGTCTATCGTCGTTTTACGCGTTAGGACTTTGACGTGATACCCCTCATCAAGTAAAGCGCGGGTTAAATGCGCGCCAATAAACCCTGTTGCACCAGTGATAAAAGCAGTTTTCATGAAAATTTGTAATTTTTTAGCGCAAGTTCTTTGATTTGCTAGTTATTTTGCTTGTCAAATGTAGCAGTATGGTTACACTCGATCTTAAGGACAAACGCAAAGGTACGGAGTCAACATCTGAATTTACGCTTGTGTTTCCACGCAACTCCCCTCAGATGCTCTCCTAACGGGCTCCATCTTAGCAGCACACAATTCGCATAGTAAGGACGTATTTAGCATTATGAAGGTTTATCCAACTGAAAAGATCAGAAATGTAGCTGTGATCGGTCATGGTGGCTGTGGAAAGACAACCCTAGTTGAAGCGATCTTGCATTTTACAAAAGCAACAAATCGCTTAGGGCGGGTCGATGATGGCACCGCTGTGACTGACTTTGATGACGAAGAAAAACGGCGCAATATTTCTATCAACCTTGGGGTTGCAACCACAGAAGATGGCGGTGTGAAATTCAACCTTTTAGATGCCCCTGGTTTCATGGACTTTGTAGGCGAAATCAAGTCTGCACTTCAAGTAGCCGATGGCGCGATTATTGTCGTTGACGCTGTGTCAGGCGTAGAAGTTGGGACCGAGTTGGTCTATCAATATTGTGAAGAGCTAGGGATACCACGGTTTATTGTGATCAATAAAATTGACCGTGATAATGCTTCGTTTGCCAAAACCTTGGCGCAAGTCCAAGCCCTTGATGAAGACAAAAAGCTAGTGCCAGTCACGATCCCTTGGGGCGAACAAGCAGATTTACAGGGTGTTGTTGGGCTTTTGTCGCAGAAAGCCCGTCCAGGCACAGGCAAGCTAGAACAACCGATTCCTGAAGCCATGGTAGCTGCGGTGTCACAAGCCCGAACAAACCTTGAAGAAGCAGCAGCAGAAGGCGATGATGAATACTTGATGAAGTATCTAGATGGCCAACCTCTGACCCCAGATGAAATTGAAGATGGCTTCAAAAAAGCAGTCTTAGCTGAGTCATTTGTGCCCGTACTGGTTTGTTCGGCGGCAAGCGAAGTTGGCATTGGTCCCATTGTGGCGGCTATTCGGCGTTACATGCCTGCCCCGAACGAGGTTGCCGCCCCAGAAACTAGCGTTGGCGAAGTGTCCGTTGACAGCAAAGGTGACCTTGGCTTGTTCGCGTTCAAAACTAGTGCAGATGTTCATGTTGGAAAAATCACCTACATGAAAGTGATGGCTGGTGCTGTTGAGGATGGTGCGCGCGTTTGGAACCATAATCGTGAAACGGAAGAAAGACTAGGTACCTTGTATGTAATGCGCGGCAAAGACCAATTACCAGTGAAGAAACTAAATGCTGGCGATTTGTTTGCTGTTGCTAAGCTTGGTGAGACGGTTACCAATGATTCGCTAGGGACGAAGGGGTCTGAAGTGTTATATCAGGCAGCTAATTACCCTAACTCCCTTTATGCCGTGGCAATTACGCCGGCAACACAGTCAGATCAAGGCAAGATGGGGGCTACGCTCAATCGGCTTGCCGAAGAAGACCCCACGCTGAATTGGTATACAGACCCTGCGACGAAAGAAAATATTCTGGAAGGCATGGGCGATCAACATATTGATATTGCGATCCGGCAGGCAGCAGCGAAATTTGGGACGAACTTAGAAACTGCTTTACCAAAGGTGCCATATCTCGAAACCATCACTCGATCTGGCAAGGCACAATACCGACATAAGAAACAATCTGGTGGGTCGGGACAATTTGGTGAAGTTCATATGCGCATCGAGCCACTGACGGATTCCAATCGTGGTGAAGACGAGAACTTTGCGTTTAAGAACGAGGTATTTGGTGGCGCTATCTCGTCGAGCTATATGCCTGCGATTGAGAAAGGCATCCGCAGTGTAATGGAAGAAGGCGCGATTGCTGGCTTCCCAATGGAACGTATATTTGTTGCGATTGAAGACGGTAAAGAACATCCGGTTGATAGTAAACCGATGGCTTTTGAAATTGCTGGTCGGAACGCGTTCAAGCAAGCAGTGCAAGAAGCTGGACCGTCTTTGTTAGAGCCGATCATGGAAGTGAAGGTGACCATCCCCGAAGAGAATATGGGCGATGTGCTGGGCGATATGAATAGCCGGCGCGCCCGCGTCCAAGGGATGGACAGTGCATCTGGGAAGAGCCTAGTAACGGCAGAAGTTCCGCTGGCAGAAGTTCAACGCTATGTAACTGATTTGCGTTCGATTACGCAAGGTAGGGGCGTTTTTTCAATGGAATATGTACGTCATGAGCCAGTGCCAAATCATTTGCAGAAGCAGATTGTGGCCGATTTACAGCAAGCTGCGATGTAGGTGTCTACGTAAATTTGAAATAAAAAAAGCGAGCTATATGCTCGCTTTTTTGTTACAAAGTGATTTCTAGTAGATCTTCTGCAATTTGCCGTAATCGCTGTGTTGGCATATCAGCGAGCTTCATTGCAAGTCGGACGTAAGGTGCATTTGTATCGTCACTCACAAATGCTTGAATGTCATCAGGTAATCCGCTGAAGCTTTCACGATCCTGCTGGTCGGCTAGCGCATCACGGACTGGGCCAACTTCAGTCATAAAATGACTGAGTGGTAGTTCTAATACCTCCGCGACAAATTCGAGTTCCGCTAGCGGGACGGGGCGTTTACCCAACTCATATTTACGTAAACGACTTGAGGCAATCCCCAGTTTGTCTGACATCTCGAACTGAGACCAACCTTTATCAGTACGGGCTTTACGAATTTTTGCCCCAATGATTTTCTGCCGTAAGCCAATAACGGCTTTTGTATCTTGGTCTAAACCAGTCTTCTGATTTCGCAGTAATTCCCCGTCCCAAAAGTGAGATAATGGCACGCGGAAAAACACAGCTAATGTTTCAAGCTCTGGCAGGGAGATGGCCTTGATGCCTTGCTCATATCGGGCGTAACCTGCGCTTGATATGCCAAGTAAATCACCGCACTCACGTAAGGTGCGTCCGGTTGACTCGCGTGCATCGCGAAGTAAAAGGCCAAGAATTTTATTCCGTACTGCTAATTCAGGTTTGTCAGACATAACTGTTTTCCGTTTCTAGCGATGATGGTAGTATAGCATTTCTGTTTACTCCAATGAAATGTAGATCTGTAATCTGCATTTTTAGTGCCACAAGAGAAAAAGTTCCCAAACTCTGAGATTTTCTATGCGCGTATTGATATTAGGTGGTGATGGTTACTTAGGCTGGCCAACAGCCATGCATTTTGCTGCATTAGGACATGACGTGTGTGTCATTGATAACTATTTGCGGCGTAACATTGCCCAACAAACGCAGTCCGAAGCACTTATGCCGACCCCAAATTTGCATAAGCGTGCTGAAATTTTTCAGTCGCTCACTGGGCACTCTATTCGCGTTGAAATTGGGGATTGTGCAGACTATCGGACTTTGTCGAATTTGTTTGCTGATTTTTTGCCCGAGACAGTTATCCATTATGCAGAACAGCCGTCTGCGCCGTATTCAATGATGGGCTTTGAAGAAGCAACATTGACGCTGAACAATAATCTGAATGCGACGATGAATCTCATTTGGGCCGTAATGGAGCATACTCCAGACTGTCACGTTGTTAAGCTTGGGACGATGGGGGAATATGGCACACCAAATATCGATATTGAAGAAGGCTGGATCGATATCGAACACAAGGGCCGTACAGGGCGTTTTCTATATCCACGCGCTGCAGGTAGTCTATATCACACCACTAAGGTGTTAGATACTGATCTGCTCTGGTTCTATGTGCGTACATACAACTTGCGCGTTACTGACTTAATGCAAGGACCAGTATATGGGTTGTCAACAACCGAGACAGATTTAGACTCGCGGCTGAATCCAAATTTTCACTACGATGATATTTTTGGGACAGCAGTGAATCGGTTCTTAGTTCAGGCGGTCGCGGGTATTCCGCTGACTGTCTATGGTAAAGGTGGTCAAGTTCGCGGCTATCTCAACCTGAAAGACACCTTGCAGTGTGTTCAATTAGCTGTTGATACACCAGTCGCTGCTGGAGACCTGCGGATTTTAAATCAATTTACAGAGACCTTTAGTGTAAATGACCTGGCTTCTAGAATAGAACGCGTTGGGAATAGCATGGGCCTAAGTGTGGAAGTGAAGTCGATCCCTAACCCGCGTAAAGAGCCGGAAGATCACTACTACAATCCAGCTCACTCTGGTCTTATGGAACTCGGACTGCAGCCAAACTACATGACGGATGATGTAGTCGCGGCTATGCTTGAAGAAGTAATTGCTTATAAAGACTATATTGATGTGAGCCGGATTATGCCGCGAGTGAAGTGGAAGTAGCAAGATGACAGATTCAAATTGGCATGGCAAGCGAGTGCTTATTACAGGTGTTTGCGGCACCGTTGGGCGCGAACTCCTAACTCAAATTCAAACACATAACCCACAAGAAATATTGGGGGTTGATAATAATGAAAGCGAATTATTCTTTTGCGACGTAGATTATCGTCAGCATAAAAATATCAATTTTGCGCTTGGTGATGTACGTGATCGGGATCGCATGATCCAGCTAATGACCGGGATTGACATTGTGCTGCACTCTGCTGCATTTAAGCATGTTTCTTTATGTGAAAAGTCTCCTCGCGATGCTGTTCAAACGAACATTCTTGGCACGCAAAATGTCATTGATGCTGCAATTGCTAATAATGTCGAACGCGTGTTGTTTACTTCTTCAGACAAGGCAGTTAATCCTACTAATGTGATGGGGACATCTAAATTGATGGGTGAGCGGCTAATGACTGCTGCGAATATGCAAAAGCGTGGGGAAGGACCGATTTTTGCGTCCACTCGTTTTGGGAATGTATTAGGCTCACGTGGGTCAGTTATTCCATTGTTCAAGCGTCAAATTGCAAATGGTGGTCCAGTTACACTAACTGACTCTAGAATGTCACGCTTCATTATGACTCTTAGTGAAGCGGTTTCTTTAGTTTTGCAATCTACATTTTTGGCTTGTGGTGGCGAAGTCTTTGTAACGAAGATGCCTGTGATGCGAATAGCTGATCTTGCTGAGGCTATGGTTCAAGAGCTAGCACCAACAGCTGGTATTGGGATTACAGAAATTGGTAGTAAGCCAGGCGAGAAGCTGTATGAAGAGCTAATGAATAGCGAAGAAACTCGTCGAACAGTGGAACTTGACGACTACTATGTGGTTTTACCTGCCTTCTCTTCCATTTATAACGACGTACAGTACGATTATCTAGCAGACAAACCTACATCAATTGATGCTCCATATAATTCGGAAACGCAACAAGCAATGAATGTAGAGATACTTCGACAATATTTGGTCAGTAACCAATTAATCTAGTCTAAGTGCGCTGTGTTTAGGGTGTAAACAGTGAACGTGCGAAAAAATGAAAACCTGATCTTATGGTTAGGCATTTTTGCTTATTTAAGTCTGGGAATTTTCCAGGCTTTTTTTGTGCCTATTGAAAATGATCGCGGCGCATTTTCTGATGAGTCGATACATGTCGCTGCGTCTTTGGACTATGCAAATTGGATAAGCGCCGGGTTTGGGTTAGCGCCTATTGATGTTAGCCAAAACGAGGTTGATGCGTATTTAGCAGGTCGCCTTTCTGAATGGAGAGCGGTTGAGAAAGTTTCTGGTAAATCTTTCTTTTCTGTATTTAGCAGTACTGGCTGGCAGCTAGTTTATGTGTTCTATGGAGTATTCCAAGTTGTACTTCCTGCATCACTGGGATTGGAGGCGAGGATCATTGGGGCTAGGCTGCTTACCCTTGGGGCTAGCTTGTTATTCTGGCCTGTACTTCTTAGCTTGGTTCAGTTGCTTGAACTCCGGCGCCGTTCAACCGCTATATTGATCTGCACAGTAGTTTTATTAACCCCTTCAGTTCCTCGTATGATGACAACTGTCGCAACGGATTCAGTTGCTATGATTGTTGCTTCCGTATTGTTGCTACTGTTTGCGAAGTGCTTGACATATCGTGCGAGCCAAACAGAGTGGATATTGCTTTTATTAGGCGTATTTGCTTGTTTTTATATAAAAGAGACATTGTTTTTGCTAATAATTGCGATCTTTAGCTTTCTAATGTTGTCTCGGCTGGGTTGGCTAAAATGGCGACAATGGGTGATTTTTGGAGCTGCCATATTGCTGATTGCTGTAGGGACAGGACGACTATTACAGCAGCGATATATTGAGCCTGGAATTGCGAATTGGCTTTGGCCTACCAGTCGGTATTTATTCAATACTGTTCAGATTCCATCTCCATCTGAGTATAGTGATGAAAGATTTCCCTCAGCGTTTGTAATTACAGAAGAATTCGCACCGTTAAGAAAGTTGTACCCTCAATTTCAGCAACTTGCTCTTTTTGGAACCCAACAACCATTGCAATATGTGGATATAGCAGTCCCAGATGCTGAAAATCAGTATTTATTGCTTGGAGGGTGGTTTCGTGCTGATGAGCCTTTAGAAGTAGATCTACCTAGCTTAATAGACATGACTGGTAAAGTTTACCGCTCAGATTCAGTTGAATTAAATGAAGACTGGACGTTCTATATTGCTTCTATTCCAATCGGTAATGATTTCCCAGATGGGATTGTACAAGTTCAATTGCAAAAAGCGAATGAAAGACCAATTTATGCTGGTGAGATATTTTTCAGTGTAAGTCAGACTGATTTGTCTTTGACCACTAACTCACGCGAAGACGTTGAGACTTTCATTGCGAAGCAACCTAATTTTTTACTAAATGCAGACTTCTCTGGAAATTGGCCAATATATACAGGGCCATACGGATATTTTCTTAATCGGCAAACATATGCATTGCTGAATTTTGAGCGCACATGGCCCGCTTATGTTGCTGGAGTTAGAGCCATTATGTCAACTTTTTGGGCTTCAATTGGTGCAGACGTTCCTGGCTTGAAGTCAATTTGGGTTCTTGGTTTTGCATCACTTACATTAATAGGTTTATTAGCATGGGGCTGGCTAAATCGAACACGTAATGCAGCTAATACGAAACTGATTGTCAACACGTTGTGGCTTATTGTTGGGGCTTATGTTATGTTTGCCATTATAACAATGACAATTACACCTCAACATTTTTCACCCCTATATTACGCGCCTTCTCGAAGAATATATCCATTACTCGTTGTGTGTATGCTTCTAGCTCACGTTGGTATTCAACATATATTACGGTCTGTAAAGTTGCAAAATATATTTATTGCAGGAGCATTGGCTTTTGCTTTTGCCGCGAATATTGTGCAGATTACAAATCGAGAAGCAATTGTATTTACTTGTGATGCATATACAGCAGTAGAGTGCGTTTTAGATTGGTAGCTAAAGCATGAGACTTTTACAAATTGTGGGCTTGATCATTGGTCTATTGATCATGCTATATGTGTTTTTGAAACGGAAACAGCGACGTTATGATCGTACCCAAGCCATGCTTGGTATGGTTGTCGGCCTTGGACTTATCTTGGTTTCTGTGTCGCTTAATGTAAACCAGATATTAGCCCGCTTACTCCGGATGGAAAATGGCTGGAATGCCGTTTTATTCGTGAGCAATTTGCTGTTGTTTTTTCTATTTTTCTACACGTTAAATCAAGCTAGCCACAATCGGCATACTGTGAACCGTTTGATTCGTGCTTTGGCTCAGCAAAAACTTGACCGTAATTTGTCTGCCACTCATGAAGTATTAGTACTTATTCCGGCCTATAACGAAGCTGAAAATATTGGATCAGTCTTGCGATCTATTCCCTCTGAAGTCTGTGACATTCCTGTAAATGTCCTCGTTGCAGTTGATGGTGGGACTGATAACACCGAAGAAGTCGCACGTGAGAATGGTGCTATGGTGATTGTGAATCCAATCAATCGTGGTGGCGGCGCAGCCTTGCATGCCGCATATCAAGTTGCGCAACAGCGACAATCTACGTTTGTTGTAACGTTAGACGCTGACGGCCAACATCGACCGGATGAAATGCCTAGATTAGTTCAGCCCTTAATCAACGGTGATGCTGATTTTGTTGCAGGCTCTCGAGTGTTAGGTAGCCAAGCAGGCAACACAGCCATTCGTAATTTGGGCATTGTTGTCTTTAATTGGCTGATTACGCTCTTGATGGGTCAAACGGTAACGGATGCATCTAATGCCTATCGGGCTTTCAGGACTGAGCTTTTGACTGATGTCAACTTGCAACAAAATCAATTCCATACCTCAGAACTATTAATAGAGGTCCTGAAAAACGGAGCACGGTATCAAGAGGTTCCCATCACAATTGAATTGCGTCAGAGTGGCGAAACGAAAAAGCCACGTTCACTAAAATATGGTTGGGGATTTACCAAGGCCATTATTGGGACGTGGCTACGGTGAGGTGGTAATGCAAGATGCATCCATTATTATCGTTACATATAATGCGATTCCATATCTGGCAGATTGTTTAAATAGTGTTATTTCTCAAAATACGACTTATACGTATGAAATTGTTATTGTAGATAATGCTTCTTCAGATGCAACAGCACTCACAGTTCAGTCTTTGTTTCCTACGGTTACACTCATTGAACTCGATCAGAATGTGGGGTTTGCAGCGGCAAATAATATTGGTGTAGCACGATCTCATGGTGAAACCATTGTTGCTTTAAATCAAGACACAGTAGTAGCTAGCGATTGGTTGCAAATACTACTCGATGGTTTTGATGTGTTGCCGGATGCTTGCTTGCTGGCTGCTAATCAATTTCCTTTTTCTCAATCAAGTCGTTTATCTTTCCCCTCAGACTATGTCAATAATTTTGAGATTAGTTACTATGGTTTTGTAGAGCTACATTCGTATGAGATTGAAGATTCTTATATAAAGACGAACTTCGCATCTGGTGGTGCGTTTGCTGTGCAGCGTGCATCTTTGATGGATCTTGGGATGCTATTCGACCCAGCATTTTTTATGTATGGTGAAGATCTAGATTTGAGTCTGCGTGTAACTCGACATGGTGGAACTATTTACCTTGTCAAAGATGCCCGTGTTTTGCATGCTTCTCTTGATGGTAGCGTGGGAGTAAGAGATTTTGGCCGAATTTCTTCACTTATCAGAAAAACGATCCTAGCTCAGCGCAATCGATTCTGGGCATATCAACGCAATTTGTCTCACGCTGAATTTTTATCGATGCTACCGCGCTTAACATTTGGTGCCCCTCTCAAATTCAAGACGATGGTGCAATCGCCACTGTTATTTTTCTGTGCATTCCCATTTTTCTTGTGTTTGGCGATCTATTCACTATTTGCTTTTGCTTTATTGCAAGGCCGTATACAAAGGTAATCTTAATGCCCGCAATTAATAATCGTGAGCATCTTGAAAACTTAGACAATTTGAGTTTTCCATCTTGGCTATATTTGGAGCATGCAGCGCGCTATAAGTTTGTCAGTCAATATGTGAAAGACAAGGTTGTGGTGGAGTGTGCTTGTGGATCTGGTATGGGAACAGCGCATTTTTTAGAAGCGGGTGCCAAGGCTGTTATTAGTATTGATCTAAATGCTGAAACAGTTCAGGTTGCAAAGGCGAATCACGCACTGCAACGAGCCAACTTTTTTGTTGGCAATGGCGTTACTTTGCCTTTGGCTGATGGATGTGCAGATGTTTATGTCTCATTGGAAACAATTGAGCATGTAGATGAAGATGATGCTTATGTACGCGAAGTAAAACGTGTGTTACGTCCAAAAGGCTTATTTATTTGTTCTACGCCTAACCGCGATGTTTGTAATCCAGGGCGTGATCTAGCTGCTCAACCGTGGAATAGATTTCATGTGCGTGAATATAACTTAATGGAACTTACTGATTTGATCGCGCCGTATTTTACTGAGATGCAATCCTATGGTTTGAACTATTTCCCTGTGTGGTTAACAGTAGTTATGCGTTTAATAGGTCGTGTTTTACCTGGCTTTCTAGCCGTACGCATGCGGCAAGCGTATAAAGTTGTAACGCTATTCAGACCCAAGCCTGCTTTTCATGAAATTACCCCTATTTCGGGGCGTCGTAGTCCTGAGTTATTTATGACAATGAGCATTCGTAAGGGATGAGTTCTTCCAAAGTCTCCCCTATTTTTTCGACTGCGCATTTTGCTTCATCTCCGCTTCAGATGGCGCGACGTGTTTTCGAATTGGGCCCCACATATTATTTTTTGGAATTGCCTCGGTTTTTGCGTCAGCGACGGCAGAAACAAATAGATAAGATTGATTTTCGGGCATTTACGAATCCTTTCCATGAACTGTTGCGAAGATCATACTTTGAATTGACAGAAAGACATTGGCTGGATGCGATCTATGCTCAACTTGAAACTGTTGACCTGAAAATTAGCTTGCCTCAAAGCCGGTTTGAAGCAGTGCTATATCAGGCTTGGATCTCTAAAGATGTTGCTGGAGATTGGGCCGAATTTGGTTGTTATCAAGGAACAACTTCAGTCGCATTAGCATTGCTGAATCGCTACTTTGGTATACCACGCAAAGTTTATGCGTTAGACACATTTGCTGGTGCTCCTAAGCCTTCGCTAGCGCATGATTTTCGACAGACTCGCAATGCATTTAGTTCTTCAAACGAGACATTAGCACGACTTGAAAATGCAATTGCTTCGCTGCAGCTTGAAGATTGGATTACAGTTTATCCAGGCTTATTTTCAGAGACACTGCCCAAGATAAATGAAATTTCACTTTCATTTGCGCATATTGACGCGAATCTATATGCAGGCACTTTTGATGCGACGGAATATTGCTTGGATGCATTGGTGTCGCGTGGAAGTATTGTTTTTGATGACTACAATGGTGTAGGTGATCTTGGCGCGCGGCTAGCAATTCAGTATGCATATCAGCAATCGGGCTATTCTGTAGAAGACATTGTTCCACTTTGTTGGTGTTCTTCGACTTGGCAAAAACCTTAGCTAGTGTCTAATTTGACACCGTGAGTTTCTTTGAGTCTTCAACCCAGTCTAGGGTTAATCTTTTCGTTGCGCTGTTTTCGATTTCCACTATGGGATCAATAGCGCAAAATTTCTTCATCAATTGGATTGTGGTGGAAGCGACTCAATCGGCATTTTGGTTGGGGGTGTTGAATATTATTCCCTTATTACCAACCCCAATTGTCTTATATGTTTCGGGCGTAGTTGCCGACCGTTATGACAGTACAAGGGTATTGCTGATCAATTTGCTCTTGCAGTTAGTGTTAGGTGGTGTAATCTTTTTTTACCTAGATGCCTTTCGTGCAAGCTTGCCATTAATTTTTACTTTCAATGTGTTGCTTGGATTGTTGCTGACTAATATGCAGCCGATCTTGAGTAAATCTTTAGTTGACTTATTTGGTGATGACTATTTTCCTCGCGCGGTAAGCTACTTGAGCGCTGGTATTTATGTAGGTCGCGTTGTGGGGCCGCTTTTAGCTGGGGTATTGATTGCAAGCACGCAGTCTGGATTGCTATTGTTGCTAAATGTTCTTAGTTATGGCCCAGTGTTGTTCTTCTTAGCGAGGCTTATGTGGCAATCTGATTCTGCTGATCATGTTCGTGTTCAAAACACCGCCTCGAATGCACCTATTAAAGAAATACTTACACAGCTTGTTCATGAAAAACACTTCTTAGGTGAACTCGTAAGCATGGTGTTAATAAGCTTTTTTATTGGATCAATTTTTATTCAGTTGCCAGCTTTAGGCGGGACATATTTTAAATTCACCGTAGATCAAGTTAGCTGGCTAGTTGGTGCTTGGTCGTTTGGAGCAGCACTAGCGTCACTAATGCTGGATAAGATTCCTAGTGAATATCATCGCTGGCTAGCAGATGGAAGATTACTCTTGCTACTCCCCTTAGGTTTTATTATTGGTAATAACCCTGTCGTCTTGTACCTGATTTGCGCTGTGGTGGGAGGGCTTTATGTTGCCCAGCATTTGGTTATTAATGTCGCAATTCAGTCTAAATTTCAGGCACAGTACATAGGGCG
>JAHDBS010000585.1 GCA_020630225.1 Anaerolineales bacterium
TCTAGCTCACCGAACGGCACTTCCACTGAGTAATTGTCACCATTGGCATAGGTCACCTCGACTTGCAAGATCACTTGACCAGGTTTTGCTTTCCCAACCGGGGAAATAACTGACCCAAGGTTGACAATTGAGCCTGATCCAAAGACTTGCACGGCGGCAATTGGATTGACTTGCGCCATGGCACCTAACGCCGGCAGGATCGTGTTCTGATCCAATAGCAACGTAGTTACGCCAACTGGCTGTAGTGCATCTAGCATCATCAACGCGGCCATGCCCGGATGCGGTGCCCTTGCCAAGACTGCCCCACTGCCAATAATTGGCTCAAACTGCGTTTGTGGCGCAATCCCAGTTGCATCTCGCGTTACCCGCATAGCTTCGCGTGCCAATGCCTGCTCAATTAGTAATGCATTGCGGTCTTCAGGCAACAGACTTGGGTTCAGCGCTTTGTTATGCACAAAGTTGCTCAAGTCATCGGGCGTCATTAGAAACGGCAGCCAACGCAGTACATTTTCTGAACCAACTTTGTTCAACAGTTCAACGATGCTATGTCCAATGCCTAAGTCTGGGCGGACGGTCAGCTTTAGATTGCCATCTAAGGCTGAAGCAATTGTCGTCGTCCGTGCGCCAACATCAATACCCATGACCCCGCTATTTGCATCAAAAATGCGGCTCGCAAACTGGATTACGGTTCCTAATGCTGTAGCAGTTGGTGTGAAATTACCGTCTGTTAAATCAGCAATTCGCTTGTACCCTTCACCTTGCAAGGTCCGTGCCTGACTCTCTACGTCAGCGAGCTGGTCAAGTGCAGGACCAAGCCGAGCTTGCGAAAGCTCAGGGCGGATATTGTCAATAATTGTGAGCGGGCTTTTGTCAGCGAACAGGGCTTGGATTTGGGTATGCAAATCCGAATTGCCGGCATAAATAATCTGCGGTGGTTGGAAACGCGCATCATCAGTAATGGCATCTAATACCGTTTGGCTTAGACGGAGTACATCGCCCGTTGCCCCACCTTCAATCCCACCACTGATAAAGACAATGTCTGGGCGGGCTAAGCGGATAGCCTCTACTCTAATTTTGTCAGGACGCAGGTCAGTAAGATGAATGCTTTCAACAATTTCGAAGTAGCTAGTTCCTAAAGCCCGCTGCGCCACTTTTGTGGACGTGCCGTCTGTCAAGCCAACGAGTAAAACGCGCAACGGCTTGCCAGCGCTCGCTGTTGCAACCATCGTCTGGATACCAACCATCGGGTCACCTTCAGACACCAGAATGTTCCAGTCGGCATCGAAATACTGACGGCCTGTAACTTCTTGAAGATGAAACAAGGCCTGTTGTAGCCCAGTCATCGCAGTGCCATTAGGCGAATGGATGGTTGTTGGCGCGTCGCGCCCTGCAACGTAACGGTATTCACCATCGATAACATCAAAATATGAGGCACGCGTATTTACGCTTCCAAAATCGATGCTAATGATGGCGGATGTCAAACGGGTCATGTTAGACGATAAGCGGAACTGTTTCTATGAAACGAAGAATAAGACAAGGTCGTACAACGCCAACATGCGTTCAGTTAGGAACGCAAATGCAGTTGCAATAGACCCTGCGTACAACGCAGCAAGCGTGATGATGACAAAAATACGACCAGGCTGGACAGCAAAATTCAGCCAACGTGGGCGTTCTACCTCACCAGCATCGGAGCGCTTAGCGCCATAATAAAAATACAGCAGCGTAAAAATCGTGCCTAGCAGCGTAATAAGAGCCGTTGTCGCACGCGACCAACCGCCCTCAGACACACCAGGAACGCCTGGTTGCGCCCAGTCTAGAGACACCATCCCCGCTTGAATTTGCGGAAATAGCGTGCCTTGCAAAGCACCACCAATTGCCACTGCCGCGCCGACGCCAACCAAGAATCCGAGTGCAATATTGCCATAGCGCGAGGTGGCTTGGAATAACTTGAGAAAGAGCATGACACTGCCGATGAAAGGCAGCAACGTCAAGACAATGTCTTCTGGATTGATATTGTCACGTGACAGAAATGTCACAAAC
>JAHDBS010000097.1 GCA_020630225.1 Anaerolineales bacterium
ATTGAAGCTCAAATATACGGCCTTCGATAATAATTAGTGCCTGCCCACCTTCTTTGACGCCTGATTCATATCTTGCTGCATGATTGTCTGTAAGCAATTTAGATACTTTAGGGACAAGCTGTGTAATCACCCATCTATTTACGCTGTCAGGTGTCAATGCTGATTCAGCGTCAAAACTCAAGTAATGCTCCAACAACTGACCAAACCTAAACGAATACGAGTAACCAATAGACATCGTTGACACTTTGTCAGAGTTAGCAACGGGCACATCAATAGAGAATATTTTCGCGTGCTTATAACCTGTAATCAGCGCCTGTGTTGACCCTGAATGGTCAGCAGCCAAGGCGACTTTATCGCCAATCTTGCAAGCAACTACAATCGTCATCTAAGCCGCCTCACTCATAATCAATTCGTACACGTCAAGTAGCTCGTCTTGAACAACCTCTAACGCACCTTCAATGTCATCGTCTGTCACGTTTTCCTCACCACTCTCGCCCAGTGTCGCTTTGACTTGGTGGTATTTAGGACGTGTCAGCTCAAGCACACTGCCATGTCGCACCGTGTGATTTTTTCGCACACCGTCTACCGCTGTATATTCGCGGTAGGTGACGATTTCGCCATATTTGTCTGGAACTTTCAGAGACTTCAACTCAAATGCAACTTCACGCGCTTTAGACGTTAGATACTTCGTTGTTGTCGTGTCTGTGCTTGCTGTGTCATCGGCTTGCACATCGTCAATTTCGTCTGTGTCACCGTCATCGGTATCCGTTGCAGTAATCGCCTCCTCAATATCGGTAAGGCTTGCGTCTACAACACCTTTGCCGACTAGCCATGATTGAACAGCTTCTTGCGTGAATCCAACCTCCAACATGCACTTCGCGTTTGTGAAGTGCATTTGCTCCAACTGTGCAACGAGCAATTCGCTTTCGTCGTTACGCTCGGTGAATTCAAATGCGATTGTGTCAGGGAAGCCTTTGCCGGAGATTGTGAGCGCCTCTTGGAACGGGTTGATAATGGAGCCTTCACCTTTTGTGATAGCGCTTTGCTGTTGTAGTCGTGATTTATTGACCTCGCCAAAACTGCCTGTGTCAACGTTCCAAAACTCACCGACAGGCACGCCGACAATAGCAGCGTATGTCATGGCGCATGTGTCAAGGAATTGGCGACGGTCAGAAATCGACTCCGGCATACGCGAGACAGGGAGAAGGTTGAGGCTTAGTGTGTCACTTTCACTCAGTAGTGGAATAAGGTTAGACATCCAAGACTCGTCTTCGTTATTACGGCCTTCTTCTTTCGCCTTGTCACGAATTGCCTTGACGGTTTGCATGCTGATCGGACCACCGTACAAAATACCACGTACCGCCTCTTCAGACATTTCACCTTGCTCGTATTTGTACAGCGCTAAAAGCATCTGAATATGCTTCATTGCCGTTAGTGTCGCAGGCATACCGTACCCACTGCCATCGCCATGATAGTTGGAAGCAAAGCGTATAACGTCCTCGGTTTCTAGTTCTTCAAGCTTTCGTGAACCTTTGCGCTTGTATTTGACAGGCCGTTCGTCATTGTCTTGTAATTGAACGTCTAACGTATTCATTGAACGCAAGCCAACGAAGCGCCCTTTATCGCGTTCAATCTCAATACATGCACCTACACACTGCGTGTAGTACTGAACCGTCGCCATCATCATTCCAGCGCGATAAGACGTGATACCAGGGGCGACATACCAATTGTGCAGGCTATTACGATAGCGCCGGACTAAACGTTCACCGCCTGTCATGTTGTAGCCACGGTTAGCGTTGATCATGCCAAGCTGCCCAATTAGCGCTGCCCACATTGGCTCTTTCTGCCACTCCTCTGCTAGGCGTCTGTCTAGCTGCCTAGCGTGCTTGCTGCCGTGCTTTTCCCACTCTTGGCAATCTACGCAGTCAACGCCGTATTTCTCGGCAAAGTGCATAATTGATTTGAGGTTATTGATTTCAATTTCTTCTGGTTTCATATTTACCAATCGAATGTATATGTACCTGTGCTTTGCGTATACCAGCGGTTTAGTATTTGGCTCGTCTGGTCAACTTGATCATCATTAGCGCCCTTGTTGAACGCTGTTAGCTCGGCTATGTAATCACGCACCCACTCATAAAGCTGCGGGTGTGGGATAAACACATTGCCGCCCTCAATTGTTGGCACGATAGCGACAACACGCGATTCTTTACTGTCTTTAGGATTGATAGGGACAAGCCCCGCAACCTTGCCACGCAACAGCCGGATAACAGCAGCGCCGTTTGCTTTCTCTTCAATCAGCTTTAGCGTTGCCCGTGGATACGCATTAGACATCTGCACAATTGCGTCAATCGTCTTGACAATATCCATAAGCGCTTTTACTTGGTCAACTAAGTAAGCATCAGCGCCTTTTTTGCCCCACACACCACCAACAACAAAGTCATTATCTTTATTGTCTTTGAATGTACAGTCCCAAGATTGCGCCATTTCATCAAACTCGTCCGGCAAATCTACAGGCGTTACTAGCCTGATACTGCCGTCACTCGTCTTGACTTGCACTGGCGGCAAGTTAGCACCTTTTGGTTGCCAATATTTGAACCACTCAGACTTGATATAACCGCCACCTAGTGGAGTAGGGCGCTGTTGTTGTTGACTACTCCAACCGTAAGTTCCAAGCGTTTTCTTCTTAGCCTTGACCCACTTGTCATCGAAGCGACTAGGCCAAAGCAATTCGCCTTTCTTAGTTCGTGGATCTTGCCAAGGAAGTGACGTTGCACACCTAAACGCAGGTTCAAACTCTTGCGGCAACACTAGCATCTCGAACTCTTCACCGCCCTCGTCTTCTAATTGCTTTACGTAACCTACAGGGTCATAATCATGCAGCCGCTGCATAATCATGATTTTGCAAACCTTATCAGGGTCATTTTCACGCGTGAATAAACCCTCTGTTACGTTGATGTTGGCGCTCTCGCGTTTTGTCTCAGAGTAGGCGTCAGTTAGTTTCAACGGGTCATCAATAACGATATAGTCGCCACCTTCACCCATCATTGAGCCTGTAAGCCCTGTTGCCATACGCATTGCGCCAAAGTTATTCTCGAATTGGCTCTTGACGTTTTGGTCAGACACAATATAGAACGCGTCACCAAAGTTATCTTGATACCACTGTGACTGAATAATCTTTCGACACTTCCGGCTGTCACGGATTGCAAGACTTGCGGCATAGCTCCCAAAAATCCAACTAAGCTCAGGTTGCCATGTCCAATCCCACGTTTGCCAAAATACCGACACCATCAAAGACTTCATGTGCCTTGGTGGTATGTTGATAATTAGATTGCGTATCTGCCGATTTGATACCGCCTGCAAATGGTCTGCAATCGCATCAATGTGCCAATTGTGCTTGTAAGGAATCTTAGGAAACAGTACAGGCCATGCGCCGGATATGTAATCGCTAAGTGTTAGGCTCGGTTTGCTCGGCTCCGTCTTCGATGACTTCTCCGTCAATGACGCTTGGGTCGTCTCCACTGGAAGCGGCAAGCTCCGGTCTATCTTGGCCTGCAATCTGTTGAGTCTGTCTAATACGCTCATTCACAATACGTGCTGTTGTATGCGCGTCGGTCAATACTTTTAGCGCTTCACCCACAGCCTTGATAGTTTCCGCGTCACTAGCATCAGCTTCTTTTGACGCCCTCTTGACAAAATCAGCGCCTGCACGAATGGCACTAGCCACATCTCCAATCCAATCATCTTGATATGCTTCTAGCTTTAGAGCGACAAAACCCGACAACGCGTCATTAGTGTCAGTAAGTTTCCGGTAACGCTGTAGTGACCTTTGGCTTATGTCCCACCTCTTGCACGTGTCTGCATCACCGTTGTAAATCGCCTCAACAATGATTGACGCAACGCGCTCATAATCAAGCCGTGACGCCATTGCCTAAAAATGTAATCTGCATGTCAGTCGGGCGAATAGTGCGCCCAACATTGTCTTCGTAATTGATATGCCCTTTTTCTCTCATTTTCAGTAAGTGATAACGGACGTTTGATGTCAATGTGATCTTGTCAGTCTCTAAAAGGTCTTGATACGCAGGTGAGTAACCATTCTCAATCCAGAATCGCCAAATAAAATCAAGAATTTTGTTTTGCTTTTCTGACAACCCTTGTACCGTGCGTAAATTCCTTACAACCTGCATACATGTAGGCCGGATACTGCGAGTAATACCCCGCGCCCTAGACACAAAACCGTTTCTTTGCATCTGATCGATATTATCCAAAACAACTGTTTGACTACCTGAAATTGCCTCGCCAATCTCTTCTAGTGTTGGAGAATATTTATTCTCAGACAAGAAGTCACGAATAAAACGCAACATTTTTTCTTGGGTGTCCGTCAGGTGGCTTGCGCTGCCCTTTGTGTTTAGTCGCCTTTCAGCCCTCAACGCCTCTATTTGATCTCGAAAAGATGCAAACGGCGCAATGCCAGACTCGCCACGGCTTATCCAGTTGTAATAAGTTTGTCTTGATACACCGACTTTGCTGCAAGCCTCTTCGATAGTAGAGCCAGAAGAAAGCAATGTGATAAACTCATCAAGCACTGCGTGTAGGTGCTCACCCTTGATCATCGCTATTACCCCCAATACCCAACGCCTTATCCGCCGCGTCTGCTCTACGCTGCAACTCAGTCACAGTAATCGCGTGCTTACGCGGCATAAGGCACTCAGGTTTACCGCATTTGCAATCCGCAGTCTTTAGCCACGTATCGAATACTGACGCCGTTGGTTGCATCTTTAGGTTTTTGCGAAAGTCTTTGAGTCTTTGCTTAGTCGCTGCCATTGCTCATCTTCCACTCCCATCCATATGCAGGTAAGTGGTTGTCTCTCAAAAACGCCTCATAGGACTCATTTGCTGGCGCTGTAAACGGATTGCCCTTGTGATAACTAAGGACGTGATAAAAACTCCAATAAATCATTCGCTTTGGCAGAGCGTTACTGACAAACCACAAACAAAAATTATCCCAATAAATACCTAGTAAGTTTTTCATCGTTGCCTCCAACTTCTAATCAATCCCGCCACAGCGCCCAACGCAGCAAACACAATCCATGCGAATACTGACACAGCAATACATGCGGCTAAGATTGCAATTTTCATCTAATGCCCGTAATGAACTTGAAACGCTGTTTGTGTTCGGTTGTCTATCTCTGCTAAATCGCGCCCAGCTTCAGCAGCTACAGCGAACAAGCAATACACAATCTCTTGTGTTGACAATGTGCCAATCGTGACGCCGTAATGCGCTGCGTAATGTGCGTACATCGCCAATGCTGCTAAATCTGGCAGCTTGTCGTAAACACCTAAGACAACGCGTGGATCGTGTTTTTTTAGCTCGGCTTCAATTTCGTTGACGACTGTTTGAAAATCGCCTGATAACATTTTGTTCATTCCTATGCCTCTGAGTACCCGACTGGATTCGAACCAGCGTACACGGCTTTGCAGGCCGCTACCTAACCGCTCGGTCACGGGTACGATTTTGTTAGTTTTCAGCCTCTGCAAGTCTGTCCACCAAGGCGTCAACTTGCTCTTGTAGCAATTCAATTGAACGCTCGTGATTATGAATAATCTCAAACATCGCTTTCTGCATCTCTTCCACTTGCTTGATAATCTCCGTGTTGCCCTTCACTACGGAACGACTAGCAGTTGCGAAGGGAGCAACCCAACTAAAATCTTCACTCATACACTCATTACCTCACTCAATGTGTACCATTTCAGCATCGGTTCAATTGTCATCGCGCCGGATTCCTCAACGTGAACGAACACGCCGCCAATTGCAGCACATGGTACGTCTTTCTGCTTTATCCGCTTCGTATAGGTATCCAAACCCTTCCACGCTGGCAAGATAATGCCTTGAATATTGCGAAACTCCCGCGCTCTACCGATTGGCGGCGTGTAACTCGCATGTGCAAAACGGTGATAGTGACCCCATATATACACGTCGGCTAACCGCGTGCCGTTTGTTTCACTCTGCAAATGCAAGTCTTTCAACTGATTGTGCAGAGCGTTGTGCCTTGTGTGTTGCTTACCACCAAGATTGACGCCGTGGTGCGCAATGTTTATCAGTTTTCCATATGCCTCAACCTCAAGCCAATCAAACGTGTAGCTATCAGTATTCGTCATTGGATTGCGTTCACAATCTAACGACGCCGCAATCACCTGTTCACACGCTGCAACATGCGACTCTGTACCGCGAACGAAATACATCTTGTGACACAGATTGCGGAATGGTGTTAGTAGCGCCTGAGACGCATAAACCTCTTCAGCAGGCGTAATCGACCAAAGCCCATCACCTGCGCGATTTCGATGGTGTGGTGTTCCTGCTTCGATAGCGTCACCACCAAAAACCCCAACGATCTTGCGGCCTTGTTCGTAATATGTCTCCATCTGCGATTTGTATGCTTCCCAATGCGCAGTTTGGAAATCATGGAATTTACCTTTTGGCAAATACGCGCCGCCTTGGTCATGCGGTATCTCCATATTAGGCGTAAGCCCGACACGATGCCCCGTATGCGTGTCTGAGATAATCGCAAACGTGACGCCGCTTCGCGCTGCTTGCATTCGTGAGACTTGCTGTCTTGATATTCCAAGCAACTTGCCAGCGGCCTTTTCAGACTTACTTGCAGCAAGCGCTCTATCTAACTGGCGATAGGTAATGTCATGGTAAGGCTTCGCTTTGCCGCGTTTCTTTTTCTCTTCAACAACATCCATATAGCGCGATACTTCCAGCGCCTATGCTCCTACTAGAACGGTGATTGAAACGTAATTGCGATTGCGCCCAAAATCATGACTTATGAAGTCGATTAGTGGCATTTACCGCGCTCCTAAAATCACATCCACGTTAGACCCGCGAATATGTTGACCTTGGAAAAAATTAGACCGATGGTCATACAGCGTGAAGATATAGCTATCACGCAGTCCCAAGTCATTGCCATGTAAGCTATTCCAGCGTGCGATATATTGCGCCGCTGTCTCTTGCGTCATATACTCTTGACCAGTACGTGCGAATTCGCTTTCAATAATCGGCTTTGCACGTTGACCATTCGCTAAGTAAAACGCTGTGCGCTGCTCGATAAAACTTGCACCGAATACAGTAGATCCAACATGCTCCGCGTTTTGCCAGTAGCTATGTGTACACCAGTAATCAGCGATTTCAACGGCGCGTGGTGTCTGCTCGATAAACTTGGTAAAGTGCAAGCCTGTGTTTGTTTCTTCGCGCACACTCGGAGACAAGCCAGGATAGGCAATCTTCGCATCTGGGTAAGCGTTGCGAATTGCATCAGCCATTGTCACAAAGAACAACTGCCAATGTGACGCATTGCGAAACATCGTACCGAAGCCCTCGCCACCGCCTTCTACCGGATGCCCAGCATGATTAGGCTCGTTACCCACTTCTACAATCCAATCGCTCTTGACCGCAAACCACGGTTCAAGACGTGGCAACAACTCAGCTACCCATTGCGCCATTGACCAATCAACACGGTCGTCGGCACGCGGGAAGTACAGCCGCAGTAAATCCGCAGTTGCGTTAGTCTCTTGAATAACACGCCAATAGTTAGATACAGGTTCAGAAGTCATAAACTTAACCTTTGAAAATCCTGCACGACGTATTGTGTCAATGTCGTCTTGCTCGTACGGCCAACTGTCAGACCGTGAACAAACATTGAGTGCAACACGGTCAACATTCAGTAAATCGCGTGTTGGCGTCAAAATCGGCGTCTCAACAGGTGGTAATGGTTGTGTTTTGACTTCTGGTGTTGGTGCTGCCTCCGGCGTAGGCTCTGGATTTGCTACATGCGTATCATTTCCATCACGGTTAGCTGCGTTAGCCAGTATTTGCTGAATACTCGTTGCGCAGTGCCATAGCTCGTCGGCTTCGGTTTGGGTTAGTTGATAGAACTTGCTCATCACAAATAATCAACTCCATCAAGCGGTAAATACTCTTCAGGATTTACACGTTCTTTATTTTTCATCAGCGTCAAGTGCAAGTGCGGGCCGCTACTATTGCCTGTGCTGCCTGCTTTCATAATTTCTTGCCCACGTGTCACAATGTCACCGCGCTTGACTAACAACTCACTAGCGTGTGCGTAGACAGCGCTGAAACCCTCTGGATGCTGGATACGCACATAATTACCATAGGCAGGGTGATTGCCTGTACTAGTCACAGTCCCGCGCTCGATTGCATAGATTGGCGTACCATAACGCGCTCGAATATCTGTACCTTCATGACCGCCTAACCTTCGATATGCAGCCCAGTCGGGATTTGCACCGTACCGCTGTGTAATTGTTTTGTAGTCAGTCGGCCATACAGGGTGAAAGCCCGTTGCAATTTCGCCAGGAATGTAAAGACGCTGCCCGACATGGATCAGGTCAGGATCGTCAATACCATTGAAGTCGGCAATATCACGCCACGGCACGCGATAAAACGCGCCAATCTGCGAAAGGCTTTCACCTTCTACGACAGTGTGTAAAAGCTCATTGCCTACGAAGATAATCATGCCGACCTTGATAATGTCAGGGTCTTTGATGCCTAAGTTTTGACTTAGCAAATGTTCAACACTGACGTTATACGCCTCGGCAATTTCACCAAGCGTGTCACCCTCTTTGACTAGGTAAGTCTTCATTTAGGTCGCACCGCAGGCCAGAAATACGCGATAAGCAAAGTAGAACCAATCACAATGAATAGTCCGATTATTGCTGCGTTCACTCTTTATCCTCTTCGATTCGCTCATAACGCTCACGGTACATATCAAGCAGCACCTTATCGCGTTGACACATATTGACGACTTCCTCAAGGCGTTTGTGCTCGCCTTCGTATTTCTTTTTCCAATCGTCGCGTTCGTCAGCTACGCGCTGGATATGCTTCTTTTGCGCTTCGCGTAATTCGTCAATAAACTTTTCAAGTTCTTTACGTTTTGCACTTTCCAGATCCAGAAGTCTTTCAAGCTCTGCTCTTTCTGCACTTTCTTTACTAAGAGCGGCTTTTAGTTCATCCACTTCTTTATCACGCTTTTCTTCACGTTCTTCTAGCTTCTCAATACGCGCAAAAAGTATTTCGCTTTGTGCTTTGTGCTGCTCTGCAACAACACCAGACAAATCAACTAACTTTTCGGCATTGTCAATCTGTGTGCTGTCAGCCTCCACATTGCGACTACGACGCGTAGCCCAAAGCCCTGCAATCGTTCCAAGATTAGTTGTTCCAAGCGCTGCAATAATCAAAGTCTGCCAATCCATCAGATAAGTCCTCGAATTGCAGCCACCACTTCAGCAGCGTCTTGACCACCTGCTTGCCCATTGCTATCACCCCACGCGTGGAGGCACACAGCAGCGTCGTCACTAACGGCAAAGATCATGCCGCCACTATCACCAGCAATTGAGCGCTGATTAGGCCAATGAATTAGCACTTGATCACGCATCATTACGCGCTCGGTGTCGCTGATATAAATAGGAACATCGATACCATCAGCAATCACAATGCCGAGTGCGTTGGTTTGCCATGTCTGAAAGCGCACAGTTTCGCCAACAACAGCTTTACGCGCATTTGGCGCAATGTCTGGCAAGCGCTCTAATGTGCTGTTATGCGTAACCTCAACAATCGCCAAATCCAATTGATTGTCATTAGGTCGATTGAGAAACGGCCAAATAGCACGCAACCAAGGCCACCAACTAAGAAGCGCATCACCATGCAAGCGCGTAGACGCCTTGACAATCCCAAGACGTGACCACTTGATAGACTGCGCAGTTTTGACGGCGTAATGCGTCGTCACGTTTGTACGCGGCATGACATGATGGTTGGAAATCGCAAAGCGACCAAAACGACTATTGACAGTCCCAACAGTATGACCACGGTCAGCAGTAACTAGCGTGTGCAAAAACTCTTCTTGAGCTCTGCGTTGCGTTCCGTTTGCCTGATATGCGTAGGCGCTTGGCTTGCGTAGATCCGTAACGTCATAAATATCAGTCGGCAATGTCGTGCCGTTGATCGTTATGTCCTTCGGTACAGCTTGATAATCACCGTGCTTGAACGCTTCACAGTCTTTATTTGCGGTAACAATGAAGCAGTCACCGCCAGTGAGAGAGCCGCCGGACACTTGCCGACCATAGGCAATGCTATAAATCCCGCAATGACGGCTTAGATACCGTCTCGCGTGTGCGAGTGAACGAAATTTAGTTCGCATCTGTCAAATGAGCGCGTGCCGCGTTGATTGCCTCACGTGCGCGTTGTGTTTCTAGCCATGCAGAATTGAGCAAGTCGATGTCTTGTCTAGCGTTTGCGCCGTCATGAGACGTGACACGTACCGCGTTATAGGCTTCTTCGGTTGCGACAATTGCAATTTCGCGTTGTGAAGGATAGTCACCGTCAAGTTGATAATGCTGTGGTGAAAACCGATTGCGCAGGGCATAGAATGGCTTGATTACCATGTTTAGCGTTGTTTGACTTGCCAACATTGGAATGAGAACCGTAGTCAGAACCATAACGACTTGCTCCCAGTTCTCTACATTCATCTGTAGGACTTCAACAATCGGCGTCAGCAATGCGCCAATGCCAAGCGTAAGCACGGTAATCGTCACGGTCTTTGCGCGACTGTCCAAGCGCTGAAACGTTGGTGATACCTCTGCAAGTAGAGAGACGGCAAAACCAGCAAGCGCACCTGCTAAAAGTCGAATTAGTTCTGTTGTTTCCATATCGGTAAAAACTCCGGCTGATATGCCTCCAACACGTAAGAAAAAAGGCGTCATCAAAATTGATACGTGTGTATCAAAATCAATGACGCCTGTTAGGGTTAGTCAAACTATTCTATTGTGGTGATTTAGTTCAGCCTACAGTTTTAGCGTTATTTCAGGCTTCACGCTGTTTGCAGGAAGTCCATAGTGAATAACAATTTTTCCATAGGGCGTTGGCTCAACACCTTTTTCTCTAAGCTGTCTTAGCGCTTCATTGAAAATATCTTCAAGCGTTGAAATGTCCTTTTCAGGTTTCATTTTTGGCTTGACTACTCGATATGTTTCTGCACTAAATTTTCCACTCACGAAACAATTTTAGCACACATGTGAATAATTACGCGTTGTGTAATGGTTATGCGTCAACTAAACACGTAAGTTTGCATTTTGGGCAATTGTCATACCCAAAGTTGTCAGGAAATAGAATCACATGTTCCTCACAATGTCCACACCGTACAGCATGAGCATTGTAAATTCGCTTCGCAGCCATCACTAATCCTTCATCCTCATAATAAGCCTGTGTGATATGCCAACAAATATCATGCACGTGCTGAAATGAGCGCTCACCGGAAGACTGACGAACATTCTCCATAAATCGCGCAGGGCTACTAACAAACCCTCTAAATTTGTCTTCTGGTGGATTTGCATCAATCGCAGATTGCCAAATATTTAGAAGTTGACCGTAGATTACGGTGAATAGATGTTCGCAAGCGTAACGCAATTCCCGCTCTGCATGAAAGTCAATATGGTGCGTTTCTCGCAGGTCAGCAGGGATGAGGCTACTTTTTGCGTAAAACAGTCTATATCTCCTATCTACATTGTCAGAATATCTTTGCCCATTTTCGTGACCATCGATCATGTAATGAGCAATAGGACTATTTACCAACTCGCCTTTCGAATAGTAATTGTTAGCTTCTAGCTCTAGTAATTGCGCCTGCCTATTGAATGAAGACAGAGTGTCAACAATGAACTTTGCGTCTCGATACTGCTCAATAAGATCACCAATATTATCAACATTGATAGTCACGCCACGCTGTAACTCCAACAACGTAGCATCGGCAAGCGCCCATTCAATCCGCCAGTAATCCCAATTAGGATTGCGCATATCATTTTTTTGTGACATAGGAATTCTCCAAACTAAAATGGAATTTCAGATTCAACTTTGGGCGATGAACTGCTAGAGTAAATAGGTTTCGGAATTTCATTGTAAAAAGCGCCATTCAACTTGCGTCCTGAATTCTTTTTGCCAACCAGCTCGCCATGTTCGTTGTAAGCACCCCATTGCTTGAAAAAGAAATTCACATGTGCCTCTTGACATTGGCGTTGCAAATCTTCAACCCACTCTTTTTGCATTGGTCGTGCGCCGTGTCCACTTTCGCCGCCAACAATTACCTGACTAATCTCTTCTGACGGGTCGTGCATATAAGCGCCTGCGCAGCCACAACCCGCATGCCCACCGCAACAAGGTTGCCATGAATACCAAAGATACTCACTAAGATCAACATAGCCTAATAACGGCTCCATACTCAAAAACCGCACCTTAGCAGGGATTGACAATAGTTCAGGAATTCGCTTGTCAGCCGCGTCTTGATCCTCAACACTTGTGCCGATCCAAATATGTTGAGGCCAATTGTCAATCCACTCAGGCGCAAACTTAGCAATATTTTCAGGGCGCTTAGTCAGCAACTGCACATCAATGTTAGTCAACGACTCAATCTGACGCTTTGCGCTTTCACGCACCCCGTGGATCTTGTCGTGATCTTCAAAGAAGTCTGACATAGACTGTACAAACATACGCTCACGAACAACGCGCTTACGCGCATCAGCATCCCATTTCTTTACGTTTTTCCAAACGCCTTTTTTTAGCTCACGATCTGCATTTACACCCCAGATGTCCTTCCCAAACCTAGCGGCCCATGTATCTGCATAACAATTAGCACAACCCGCGCTAACCTTTGCGCAACCCCACCAATAATTTGCGGTGTGGTCTGTCCATTCAATTTTTGAGTTTCTCATAAGTCTCCACTTAGTAATAAAAAAGCGCTCCAACTTCAACGGTGTCTAAGCCGTGCCGAAATTGCAGCGCATCAATATTGTAATTCGATTGTTTGGCTTAGACAATGAGATTTTA
>JAHDBS010000586.1 GCA_020630225.1 Anaerolineales bacterium
AAGTTTCTGTTCGTCAAAAAGAGTTTGGCATCTGGCGCGAATTTACTTGGCAAGATTCTTATGAAAGCGTGCGCGATTTTGCTCTTGGCTTAATTGCACTAGGGTTAGAACGCGGTGATCGGGTAGGCGCCATTGGTGACAATGACCGTGAATACTATTGGGGATACTTAGCTGTGCAAGCCGCTGGTGGTGTCCCAATTGGGATGTTTACCGACGCAAGTAACAAAGAAGTTGGATACATCGTAAGTCACAGCGGTTCCCGTTTTGTGTTGGCGAAAGACCAAGAGCAAGTCGATAAGATGCTCGACATCAGCGATGAAATCACTGGTGTTCAGAAGGTTATCTATTGGGATGATCGTGGACTTTGGAATTATGACGAAGATTGGCTGCTGTCTTTTGAAGACGTCAAAGCGCTAGGGCGGGAGCTTCACAACAAAGAACCAAACCGCTTTGCAGAAGAAGTTGCCGCAGGTAAAGCGTCTGACTATGCTATGTTTAGCTACACCTCAGGCACAACTGGGCTGCCTAAAGGTGCAATGCTAACCCATGAAAATCTTGTTGGGTCAGCGATCATGTTCAACGAAGTCGACCCGCGCTATGACAGCGATAATTATGTCAGTATGCTGCCAATGGGTTGGATTGGCGAACCTGCTATTGGGGTAGCGCCACACTGTGTGCAAGGGGTGGTGGTGAATTTCCCCGAATCCCCTGAAACTGTTCAACAAAATATCCGTGAAATTGCGCCCGAAGGGGTTCTATATAACTCTCGTTTATGGGACAACATTGTCGGCATGGTGCAAGTTCGCATGAACGACTCAACTTGGCTGAACCGCATGCTGTTTGGTCTGTTTCTGCCAATTGGCTACAAATATGCCGATAAGCTCCTGAATAAAGAAACTCCAGGATTGTGGCTAAAACTACGCTACTGGCTAGGCAATATTCTTGTCTTTGGGCCGCTACGCGATCAGTTGGGCTTTACAAACATTCGCGCTGGCTACACTGGTGGTGCAGCGCTTAGCCCCGATGTAATGCGCTTCTTCCATGCGCTAGGGATCAACCTTAAGCAAATTTATGGCTCAACCGAGGTGTGTGGTGGGGCGACCATCCACGAAACGGGTGACATCAAATTTGCAAGCGTTGGTAAGCCTGCCCCAGGTATTGATATTCGGATTGGTGATCGGCAAGAAATCCAAATTGCTGGACCAACTGTTTTTGCTGGCTACTTCCAGAATGATGAAGCTACGCAGAAGTCAATTATGACGGATGCAGATGGCAAGCGCTGGTTCTGTACAGGCGATGCAGGTTATATCGATGATGATGGTCACATCATTTATCTTGATCGCATCAAGGAAATGCTCAAGCTTTCTTCTGGCGATGAGTTCTCACCTCAATTTATTGAAGGGCGTTTGAAATTTAGCCCCTACATCAAAGATGTGATGTCGCTAGGCGGGCCGGATCGTGATTTTGTGGGTGCACTTGTGATTATGGACTTTGAGAATACAGGGTTCTGGGCTGAAAAGCGACGCATTGGGTACACCACTTATGCTGACCTTTCCCAGCGCAATGAAGTCTACGATCTCATCAAAGGTGTTGTGTCAGAAGTCAACGAAAGCCTGCCAGAAACTGGGCGTGTCAAACGCTTTGTTGTGATGCATAAAGAGTTTGATGCAGATGATGCTGAAATGACGCGCTCACGGAAGCTCAAACGGAACGTGCTTTACGACCGCTACAGCGAAATTGTTGAAGCAATTTACGACGGGCGAGACGATATCCGCGTGGTCAGTGAAGTGCAATATCAAGATGGGTCAACCAATGCTATGGAAAACAGTTTGCGTGTCATGACGCTTGGAGCAACCGCATGAAATCTCAATCTTCATTGACACGTGTTATTACGTTAGTAGTTGTAGCAATCGCTGCATATTTCATTTACACCACAACAAATTGGGTCTTGGTGATCCAACAAACAGTAACGGGTATTTTGAATGGCGGCACGATTGCACTCATCGCTCTTGGCATTGTGCTGATTTATAAATCTTC
>JAHDBS010000098.1 GCA_020630225.1 Anaerolineales bacterium
CTCGCCATCATTGGTGCTGGCCCAATCGGTATTGAATTAGCAGTCAATCTCAAACGCCTTGGAATTGATTACATTCAATTCGATGCCAAACAACTAGGCCATACCATTGGCTGGTGGCCGCGAAATACGACCTTTTTCAGCACGACTGAGCGAGTCGCCATTGCTGGTATTCCAGTGCAGAACAATCACCAAGGCCGGATCACAGGCGAAGAGTACGTCGCTTATTTGCGCCATATCGTGGAGCAGTTTGACTTACAAATCAACACGTATGAGCCTGTCACAAGCGTTGAGAAAACGCCAGATGGGTTTATGTTGACAACAAGGCAGCGTGGGCAGGTACGGCAATATCGGGCACAGAAAGTGGTAATGGCAATTGGCGATATGCATTATCCCAATAAGATTGGCATCCCTGGAGAAGACCTGCCGCACGTCTCCTACTATTTCAGCGACCCACACGATTATTTCCGCAAGAAATTACTGATCATTGGCGGAAAGAATTCAGCTGCGGAAACCTCCTTGCGCTGCTGGCGTGCCGGCGTAGACGTTTCCATTAGCTATCGGCGACCGTGGTTTGACGAAACGCGCGTCAAGCACTGGCTTATGCCTGACCTAAAAGTTCAAATTGAAAATGAGATGATTGGCTTCTTAGGTTCAACAGTACCCGTCGAAATCACACCGCAACATGTGGTCCTCAAACCAACAGATGCTGACGGGAAACCTCTCATGGATGCTGAGCCGATTTACCACGAAACTGATTTTGTCTTGTTCCATACCGGACATCGGGGGGATCAGTCTTTGCTGACGGAACTAGGTGTTGAATTGAGTGGGGAAAATCGTGTCCCTGCTTTCAATGAAGAGACAATGGAATCCAACGTGGACGGTGTCTACCTCATTGGCACGGTGACTGCTGGCATCCAACAGCGCTACCGTGTATTTATTGAAAATAGTCACGAGCACGTTGGGAAAGTGATTGCTCACCTAACTGGGCAAGAGCTGACGTCTGGCTTAGGCACAATTGAACCGCGTAACTATCATCTGGATTTTGAACTATTCAAGGCTAATTAGTGGGTTAGTAAATTTAGTTGTTGTTGGTTAGTTTGGTAAACTCCATTTCTAAACTACCTCACTAGCCAACTGACTAACCACACAATGACCTTCTCTCTCCCTCGACTTTCTACCTTACTTATTGGCAATCTCATACTAAGAATTGCATCCGCCGCTAGCGGGGCACTTATCGGGTTTTACTTAGCTGTCTTAGTGGAACGTGGCGATTTAGCAAATGTAGGCTTAGTCGGCGTACTTGGTATTGTGGTCTATGGCGCCGAGCTTGTAGGCGCAATTCCGTTTGGGTTGTTAGCAGATCGCTTTTCAGCACGCGCGGTATTAGTGATGAGTGCCGTTTTAGGCGCTGCTGCGGTGCAATTGTTTGGTGTTACTGGGTTAGTGCTGGTGTTTTTTATCTCCCGGAGTTTGGAGGGCTTGTCTGCATCAGCCGTGAATCCAGCCTTATTGTCTTATCTGAGTGCGTTGACGTCTTCGAACCTAAAAATGCGCGGGCGTGTGATGAGCTGGTTTGAGGTCACCTTGTTTGGGGGACTGGCCTTTGGAACGTTAGTGGCTGGTGTGCTTTGGGATCGAATCCATGAAGCAGCATTTAGCGCAATTGCATTGTTATATGTTGTTGTGGCTATTTTGTTTTGGTTTGGTGCGGACAGCGCTGTTCGCGAAGAGGGGGCAACAGACCATAACCCGTTAGCGACGTTGCGCTCGGTGTTTAGTGACACTGCTTTACAACGCTTAGCACCGGCTTGGATTATTGCAAACGCAGTCGCGTCGATGTGGTTGTTGTATACCCCAACCTTACTTACATTGAATGAAGAGGCTGCAAGCGGCCAATATTTAGTGGGCCTCATGACGGCACAACAAGTAGGGATTGCTGGACTTGTCTATTCAATCTTGTTTGCATCTGGCGTGGTTTGGTGGGGCAATGGCATGGATCGCCGAAATTGGGGCAAGGTATGGGTAATGAAGATGGGCACGTATGGCATCCTTGGCGTGTGTGTGTGGTTCTATCTCCTTAATAGCTCAACTGGATGGACACCAAGCCTACGTTGGGCAATTGTTGCAATCTATGCGGTGTTTATTATGATCCAAGCTGGAATTACACCAGCAGCATTGGCCTACTTGGCCGATGCAAGTGATGACACCCTAGGTCGTGGTGCGACTATGGGCGTTTACACTGTGTTGTTAGGTCTGGGCGGAATTGTTGGTGGGGCAATTGGCTCGTTAGTAGTCGGGGATTACTTCTTGAACGGCATGCTATTAGGGACAGTGGTCTTATGTGCAATAGCACTTGTTAGTCTGCAATTCGTTCCAGAATCAAAAACGGGAACAACATCTGCTGATGTCGCTCCCGCTTAGTTACTTAGAAGCCTAGTTCAGTTAGGATTTGCTCCACTTCGCCTGAAACTGTGTCCAAATTAAGTGGACCAGCCCAGGTGCGAATAACGTCTCCATCAGGAGAGATCAACTTGTAAGTTGAGCGTCCAGCCAAGCCAAAATTGGCGCGGGTTGCATTGTGATCTGGATTATCAACATTCAGGTTGATGAAATCCAGACGCTCCCCAAACGTACTGTGTAGCCCGTTCACGACGGGTATGTTGCTACGTCAAGTAGGTCACCAGTCGGCATACGAGTTAAGAAACTGTGGGCGACCAGTGGCAGTTACAAAGCTTACGTCCTCAGTGACGTTACCTATTGGCGGAACATTGCCTACGTAGCCTGCATCTGTTTCTGCTTCTACAGTGTCGACACTTTCCTCAGTAACTTCGACTTCAGCTTCGGTAGGCTCTGGTTCTGGCGTATTTGTTGGTGCTTCTGTAGGGACTTCAGTTGGTGGGTCAGTTGGAACAGCCTCGACCTCGGTTGGCTCAGCAGTGCTGACTTCAACTTCAGGGTCTGGTAATTCCGCAACTTCCACAACTGGGGCAGGCGCACTACAGGCGGCTGCAAAAATTCCAAGCACCAACATGACAAGCATCAGTTGGTATTTATAGTGTTTCATCTTATGGGCTTACTCCTATTTGATCTAATGCGTCTATCGCTTCTAAAAGTGCGTCAATACTTGGTCGGTCAGTGGGGTCTTGACTGCGGTACACAAAGCGGATAGTGCCGTGTGCGTCCACAATAAAATTCCCGCCCAGTTGATTTGTATCGCCGCGATGTTCTTGTAATTTTTCACCACGCCATAATGCCTGTGCGTAATACCATAAATTACGTGGCCCCCATGATGCCCAGACTGAGCTAGTTAATCCGTAAGCTAGATAACTATTACGCGTAGCGTCCAGCCAAATATCAATTGGCGCTTGGGTTTGTTCTAACCATAGCTTGGCCCATTCAGGGGTCCCAAATGAGACAGCTACAATGTTGACATTCTTACGTTTGAATTCTGAGTGACGTGCCACAACCTGTGCCACATGATCTTGTCAGGGGAGTCAGGCGAGGTGGCGGAGAAAAATGAGTAAGGTTATATTTCCAGACTGCCAAGCGCTCGAAAGTTGAATAACTTCATTACTAACAGTGGTAAGCGGTACATCAGGGGCGATGTCACCAATTGAAGGTTTGGGCATGAAATCTTTTAGCTAAATGAACTGCTTGCTTCTTATATCGTGATAAATAAGTGGGCAATTCGAAATGATGGCGATAGAGTTAATTCGGAAACTGACCTGTTAAGGTTGTTTTCTTCTCCTTCTATTGAAACGCTTCGTGGCTTAACGAAGCGTTTTAGATTCTATCGCTAATAAAGAGTAGCGGTCTTCATCTCCATCTTTTTCTACGGCAACGCGTAACGCATATTCATAGCCCTGTTCAAATTCAAATCCATCGATTTCAAATGGGAATAATATCCATTCTTCATCGGTCTCTGCGAATTTAACTTGCATGCAATGCCTAACACCATAATCCATACAGCCTGTAATTTCAGGATGAACAATGAGTAGTTTGCCTTCAGTTTGGGACTGACAAGCAGCAAGCATCATTGTGATGCAAATGACTAACCACACTCTTTTTCGCAGCATGTGGCAATAATAAAGGACTTTCTATAGAACGGTGTGAGTACTGAATAAGTACTTTCCTTAGCTAGCGTATGAGGAGGATTTGAAGTTCGTTACAAGTGTGTATATTTACGCAATTAACAATTGTTTATTGAAATTGCAACTGCAATAATTACAGTCCCCAAGAAAGTTGATCTGAGAAAACAAGACTCACATAGCTGTATTCATGGTGAGCAGAATGTGTAGAAGGAAAGAGGAGTATTCGTTGTATGTTGCCAACCAAACTATATAGATTAATCTGGGTAGCTGTTCTACCGCTTTTCAGTTTAATCGCCTTGAATATTTGGAACACAAGCAATCCAGCTTTTGCTGCTGGTGTTATTCCAATCAGTGACCAATTACAAAATGAAGATGCAGGCGGTGAAAATGCCATTATTCGTGACTGGTTAGGAAACCCAAGCCGCTTTTTATTTTTATTTTTAGAAGGTGAAGATTTCACAGTGTACGTAGACCGCGGAGATGGAAGTACTACTAAGGTGGCTCACATTTCCAAAGCAGATGCTGACAAATGTCGTGCTAATACGGAACCGAATGATCTTTGCGAAACGTATCTGAATGACCAAGGCTATGAAACCGGCCTGTTTTCAAATGGCATTGGTGGGTTGCTAATCAAAGTAAAGCCAGCAAGTGTCGATGCAGAATTGACCGACAATAATCCAGTCCCAACACCTGTCCCGACCTCAATAACAACTGCGCTTACCGACTCTCAATTTGATGCCCGTCAAGAAAAGAATGCAGGCGCGGCAGTTGAAGACTCTGTGACAGTTGTAAACAAAGTTGGTGATCCGGACCCTGGTCTACATATCTTTCGTGAAGCTGATGGCTATGCTGTCTATGTTGGTGCTCAGTCCCGCCAAGGTGTAAAAGTGGCGCAGTTCACTGCACTAGATGTAGCGAAGTGTCTAGCTCAGTCTGATACAACCGAACCTTGCCAGACGTATTACAACGATCGCGGCTTTGAAATTCAACTTTATCCAAATGGATCAGGAGGGTTAGTTTCACGGGTGTTGCCAGTCCAAGAGGGGCCAGTCACAGTAGATACAAACATTCGCGTTGAACACAAAGCAAATGGCCTGATTACTATTCACGGTACTGGGCTAGGTGGGGCTGCATTTTTGCTAACACCAAGTAAAAACCCTGAAACAATTGTGATTATTGCGGAAGATGGCACTTGGCAAACAGATGTTGCTTTTGTTGCAGGTAAGCACATTATCAAGCTGCAAGATATGGATGAAAAAGCGCTACCTGTTGGGGTTGCGGCGCAAGTTGAAGTAACGATTGAAGCCCGTCCGGTTGATGCTGAAGATATACCCACGGCAGAAGACACCAAGGTTGCTGTTGCTATTGAGTAACAACTAAAACGCGTTCCAAACTAAAAAGCGGCATCTGTAGATGCCGCTTTTGTCTTAAGCTGTATTGAGAAGTGCCGAGCTATTCATAAATCTTGCGTTGAAAACGTTTATACAATAAGCCGATCCAGACCAGATGATAGGCAATAGACACCAAGGCATATAGTCCAACATTGCCATTCTCGTAGATCGCCCAAAATGCTTTAGAGGTCCAAAACGTTGGCAAGATCGCAAATGCCCAATGCCAATTTGATGTAATAAACCACGCCGCTATTGGCCCTACTAGCAAAATGCCAAAGCCTTTCATCAGTGCGAGGCCTTCAACTTTATTACGGGCAAAGGCTGGTAAGAAAAACAACATCGTTGGTGCCAACAAAGAGGCGGCAAATGCGACTAGAAGGAGCTGTGGCAATTTATTCGGAATAAACATCCCTGTAAGCGGGATGATGATCATTAGAAAGACCATGCTGACAATAACACTAAAGAGCACGCGATAAGTCACATAGCCAGTATGTGAAAGTGGCGTGACTTTCAGTGCTGTAAGTGTGCCATCGTCTCGCTCGTCGAGAATTAGAAACCCGCCCAGCACGCCAACGAGCAGCGCAAGTTGTAACAGCACATAGAAACTAAGGATGAGGGCATCATAGTCACGAAGTTTGAACGTTGGGAAGCGGGCCACTAAGGCTGTGTCTAGCGCAGGAACCCCGAGCCGTAAGAATGCCAAAATTGCCCACGGGACTAAGAACATGAATAGCATGAACGAGTCACGTCGAATATTTTGAAAGTCATTTTTAGCAAGTGTCGCAATCATGATTATTTAGCCTTGGACAACATAACGGTTGAACATTCGTTGGGCCAGCAGACTTAATCCCAATGCCCAAGTTGCCAAATAGAAACTATGCAGTGTAACTTGGGCTATTGGCATTGGCGTAAAGCCTGCCTGTAGTAATTCCAACATGGAATGCGCAGGAATAAGTCGAATGATGGCAGAATCGGTGAAGTTAAAGAACTCCAATATTGGCAGGAATAATGGTACTAACACCACTTGTGACGGAATTAGAAAGCGACTGACTGATGAGAATGGAGCTGCAAGACAAAACCCGAGCAACAGCACCACAATTGAAGTGAGAAGCGTTGCCAATATTAGTAACCCCCAGTTCACAGTGAGTGCAGTTGCGCCAAATTGAACGATAGCTGTCACAACTAGCGTGACTGTAATCGCCATAAGCGAGAGAGACGCAAGCTTGGACAACAAATATTCCCAGAAACGTAGTGGTGTGCTGACGAGTCCGTAAATTGTGCGCTCCGCTTTTTCAAACATTTGCTGCCCAGCAATGAAGAAAAAACCAATGGGTGCAAGGTCTACAAAGATCCCAAACGGAACCCAATAAGCTTCTAGGCCGTCTGGAATAGCCTGTAATAATCCAATCCATAGGAGTGCCACTACCGCAGCAGCATACCAAAACCCATAGCGGAGATGAACGCGAACATCTTGGATGAAAAGTGCACGAAATCTAGTCATCGTCCATGTACCTAGCGGAGAGCACGCCCAGTGACAGCAATAAAAACATCCTCTAAGGTTGCTTCTTGGGTATGCATGGTCTCAATAGTGCCACTATTCAAGAGTGCTTGAAATTGCGCGTTATGCCCTAAGTCTGCTAACTCAAAAGTGTGTTTTTCCAAGGTGCCATTTTTGAGTGTCTCAACACTGACGCGACGCTGTCCATGCTGGAGCTTCAAATCACGTGGCGTATCAATCACAGCGAGTTTGCCATCAACAATGAAGGCCACGCGATCACATAGCTCATCTGCGACGCTCATATCGTGAGTAGTGAGAAATATAGCGCGTCCAGCAGATTTCTCTGCTCGAATAAGATCGCGGATATTGCGTGCATTGACCGGATCTAGACCAGATGTGGGCTCGTCTAAGAACAATAGCTTGGGCTGATGCAACAATGCGCGAACAAATCCTAAGCGCATTTGCATGCCTTTAGAGTATTGGCTGACCCGCATGTCTGCATCATCAGCTAACCCTACAAGGTCCAATAACTCTCTAGGCTTACGTGTCGCACCACTGTACAAACTGGCAAAGAATTGTAAGTTTTCTGCCCCGGTAAGCTTTTGATAGTGGTTTGGGAGTTCAAAAGAAACGCCAATGTCTTCATAGTAACGATCAGTTGCGACATTTAATGGCGTCCCAAATACGCTTGCCTCACCTTGATAGCTTTTGAGTAGCCCTGTCAGTATCTTTTGCGTGGTGCTTTTCCCAGCCCCGCTTGGCCCTAAAAATCCAAAAATTTCTCCAGGCTCTACTGAAAAACTGATGTCATTTACAGCACATCCACTGCTGTTTGGATATTGGAATACAAGGTTTTGAACGTCAATCATAGTAAGTCTAAGTATGCATTCAGACTGAAAGGAAGACAATCTTATTTTGTTGGATAGTTACGCGGTGGAGGGGGCTTAACATCAACTTAACCCGATCTAAATACTGTTTGTGTGCTTCGTGCGGATAATAAAAGATGTGAGGTTGTGTAACTTGTGCACGACCTGCATGGGTGTTATCTAGATGCGAAATTCAAAACTTTTCAATTTCTTTGACCGCTATCCAATTATTATTCTGGGTGGTCTATTCGTTTTGTGTATGGTGCTCACTGTATTTCAGTTGGAGCGCATGCAGCGAGAAATGATTCGGACTGCTGCCATTGAGCAAGCGGCTCACTACTCGGAAGCGATCAGTATTTTTCGAAATATTTATACAAGTGAGATTACTGGGCGTGTGAAAGATCATGGGATTGAAATTACCCATGAATACGCCGACCGTGATGCTGCTATTCCATTACCAGCGACCATGAGTATGTTGCTAGGGAATGCGATTGCAGATACCGAAAGCGGTGGTGCCGCCCGTCTGTATAGTAATTATCCTTTCCCTTGGCGAACCGAAGAAGGTGGCCCGCAAGATCCATTTGAAGTTGCGGCGTTGGAAGCGTTGGAAGCAAATCCAGATCAGGCTTACTTTGAAATTCTAGACTCTGAAGATGGACAGGTCGTCCGATATGCAACCGCCAATGTGATGGCTCAAGGGTGTGTCGACTGCCACAATACACATCCAGAAAGCCCAATCAAAAATTGGGAAGTTGGTGATGTGCGGGGTGCAATGTCGGTGACTATTCCAGTCGATGCAGTTGTGACAACATCACGTCGCTGGGCGCAAAACATTATTGTGCTGGTTGGCTCACTTTCATTGCTGGCGTTAATTGCGGCATGGATTGTGCTCAACAAAAAACGCATTGATGCGACAGACCTAGAAGCGCGTGTTGAACAGCGCACAGCACAGCTCCGAGCCAGCGAAAATGAATTGCGTCAGGCGAAGCACGCGGCAGAAGACGCATCGCGTCTGAAAGATGAATTCTTGGCGAATATGAGCCATGAACTCCGGACTCCGCTAATGGCAATTATTGCGAACTCACAGCTGCTACAACAGCGTGGTTATTCTCCAGAAGCGACACAGCAAAAGTTGAAAGTTGTCGAAAGCAGTGGAGATCACCTGCTCTCGATTATTAATGACATTTTGGACATTTCCAAAATGGAAGCTGGTAAGTTTGAAATCAACCCAATTCTGATTGATGTACATTCGGTATGTCGAGAGAGTTTGGACTTTGTTCAAGCTACTGCAATCAAGAAGAATTTGCGCATCAAGTACTACCTTGATCCACAAGTGAAAGCAATTGTGGCTGACCCATTACGCTTGCGACAATCGCTCATTAACTTGCTATCGAATGCGGTTAAATTTACGCCGGAAAGAGGACAAGTTGGTCTAAATGTGCAGGCGACGAATGAAGGCATTGCCAAATTCATGGTGTGGGACACTGGCATCGGGATGAAAGAGGATGATCTTAAGCATCTTTTCAAACCATTCCAGCAGCTTGATGGCGGCCTAGCCCGACAGTTTGAAGGGACTGGCCTTGGCCTTAGTCTGGTAAAGCACATGGCGGAAATGCATGGTGGTGCAGTCACTGTGGTGAGTAAGCACGAACAAGGTAGTTGTTTCACTATGGAATTGCCGTGGCAATATGGCCTCGAACTGCCGAATGAAAAATCTGCGGCATTTGCCATGAGTAAAACTGTTGCTATGGGTGCGAATGGCATGCCTGGCGCAGGCTATAACGGGAATTCGAGTACGCCCATTCAGGAAGATCCACCTGAATACGCCCCATTGTCTATCCCACGGCCGCCTGAAGAGGATGCGCCATTGTTACTCATGGTTGATGACAATGCGTCCAATACGGATGTGCTTTCAGAATTCGCAGAATTGTGGGGCTACCGTGCAAAGACGGCATCTTCTGGAGAAGAGTGTTTGGCTTACGCACAAAGCATTCGACCGCACCTAATTGTGCTTGATATTCAAATGCCGGGCATGGATGGGTTTGAGACAATGAAGCGTCTCAAGCAGAACTCTGATACCCGTCATATCCCAGTGATTTGTGTAACAGGTCTGGCGATGAAAGAAGATGAAGACAAAATCTTGGCCTCAGGCGCGATGGGATATTTGCCAAAGCCAATTGATATGAATAAATTGAAAGCGAAGATTGCAGAGATTATTGGTCCAGCCAATCCACACTTCAACTAGACGTAGACTCGAAAGCCTTGCTGCAACAGCAAGGCTTTTTTATTTTAACTAGTCTAGCAATCGGAGGATGTCTGCTAACGTTGAGACGGTATGTGTTGGCCGCGGTGCGTCAGGAATATCTAAGTCTTTAGGGTTGAACCAGCAGGTGTCAATACCAGCATTGTTGCCACCTTGGACGTCTGATTTGAGACTATCGCCAATGTATAAGATATTGGCCTTGGGCGGATTGCCAAGTGCTTCAAGCGCAATATCAAAAATAGCTGGGTCTGGTTTTGCTACGCCTACTTCGTCAGAGACCACAATCACGTCAAATACGCCTGCTAGCGTGGACTGATCTAAACGTGAGCGTTGCACTTCTTTAAGACCGTTGGTTACAGCGGCCAGTACAACACGCCCGCGCAGCTGTGCAATGAGCTCTTCAGCACCATCAAGTAGATGTGTGCCTTCTGCAAGATATGTTAAGAAGCGGTCACCGGCGACAACAGGGTCAATGTCTAGGTTGGCAGCAGTTGCAAAGCGCCGAAAGCGCTCAGTCTTAATATTGGCCTGTGGCAGTGTACCTGCTGCAAATTCTTGCCACACCCCGCGATTTACTTTTGCGTAGGTGTTTTGTAAGTCGGAATGGTACGCGATTCCAAATGAGCGAATAAGCTTTTCAAGTGAAACCTCGGCAGATTTGTCAAAATCAAAAAGTGTGTGATCTAAATCAAAGAGTAGATGTGTGTAAGTCACGGGTTAGGGTGTTGTTATAAAGTAGGATATTCAACTGGATTCCGATTGTATATCGGCGGAGTAAGTGCAATAATCAGTGAACCCACTATCCACTTGCGGATTCAACAATTACAACGATAGACATAGGAGAAAAAGGTGTCAACACTTAATCAAACTAATAAGATTATTCGTCTTGTAATCGTTGCAGCACTACTCGTTATTATCGCGCTTGTCACGCTGAATTTATGGAGTACTAAAGCGACGACGACTACAACCACAGTTGAAGATGAGGCCTTTATTGCGCGTCAGCTTCAAAACGAAGGCGCTGCACGTGATCAATCAGTAGTTATTCGCAATTGGGCGGGGCATCCAGACCCTGGGTTGCATGTCTTTGAAGAAGGCGGCGGCTATGCAGTATATGCTGGCTTAAATCCTGGTCAAGGCAACAAGATTGCGCATATCTCAATGGCAGATGCCTCTAGTTGCCGGATCAAAACAGATACTTCTGAGATTTGTAAGACCTATGACCACGTGGGTACGGGATTGCAAGTTGTGCTGTATCCAAATGGAACGGGTGGCTTAGTTGGGAAAGTGCGTGACATCCCTGAATCTGGGCCAGAAACAGTTAGCGCTGAAATTATGTTTGAAGCACATGCGAATGGTCTGATCACGATCAAAGGGACCGGGCAAGGCGGCGCAGCATTTTTGCTAACCCCTGGTGATAATCCTCAAACAATTGTCATCATTGCTGATGATGGAACCTGGCAAACAGATGTTGCCTTTGTTCGCGGGACACACACCATCAAGCTCCAAGATATGGATGCAGCTGGGAATGCAGTCGGTATTGCAGCAATGGTTGTTGTAGATATTCAATAGTATCTATCTGACCGTACAGAATTGAATATAGAAGTAGTAAACAGGCTCAAATTTGAGCCTGTTTTGTTGTCAGTAGTTAGAAGTAGTTGGGAAATTGAGGAGACTGAGTATGGAAACATTTAGAGTAAGCGTTAGTCGTTGGCGCATTTGGGTAGTGGCAGGTCTGTTGGTGCTGCTTGCATTGGCCTTGGCTGAGTTGGTCACTACGGAGGCATCGACAGAGTTAGCGGCGCCAAATGTCACAATTCGACAGGTACAAAATGCCGAAGCAGCAGTTGACGATTCTGTCGTCGTTCTAAACCAACATGGTTGGCCAGACCCGGCATACCATGTCTTCAAAGAAGCCGGTGGGTATGCTGTGTACGTGGCCTTAGAAGCAAATACGGGCGTGAAAATAGCTCACCTAAATGAACAGGAATATATTCAGTGTCGTTTAGAAGACGACTCAACAAAGCCTTGTAAAACGTATAAGAGCGATCAGGGGTATAACGCAGCAGCATTCTCAAACGGGAAGGGCGGCGTTATATTTGAAGTAGAGCGTACTAGCCCAGTCCCGCCTGCAGACAGTGGCTCGCAAGTAGGGCCGCCGCCAGTGATCACTGCCGAACAGAATGTTGTGCGCCAAGCCGCAAATGCAGGTGCAGCGGTTGATAACTCCGTTGTTGTGCGCACTTGGGACGGAAATCCTCATCATGCATTGCATGTTTTCAAAGAAGGTGGCTTGTATTCAGTCTATGTAGGTGAACACGCGGGTCAAGGTCGGATGATTGCGCAAGTGACTGTTGAACAGCAGCAAATTTGCCGCCAGATGATCGATCCAGCTGAGGTTTGCTATTACTACCAAAGCGAGCATGGATTTGTAACCGCATTGCACTCAAATGGCTTAGGAGGACTAGTCCTGAAAGTAAAAGAAGGCACGGTTGAAACTGAAAACACGACAACCGCTGCCACAGGACTAACCACAGTTAACGCGGATATTACTATTACACAGAATGAAGGAGGGTTGGTGACCATCAGCGGGACGGGTCAGCCAGGGGCTGCGTTTATGCTAACGCCAGGGAACAATCCGCAAACGGTTGTAATCATTGGCGAAACAGGCCAATGGCAACTAGACGTTGCGTTTGTCGCTGGTGATCACATTGTCAAGTTACAGGACCTTGACGAAAATGGCGTTGCGGTTGAACCTGGCGCATCAGTGAC
>JAHDBS010000099.1:0-8510 GCA_020630225.1 Anaerolineales bacterium
TCAATGAGCATTGTGTCAAGCGTATCGATTTCATTCTCAGCAGCAATAAATGACAAATAGCCACGTGCCAAGTGCTTCACCACAATTGGGGTCACCAATCGTTGATAACGCTCAGCAATTGACTGCTGTTCGACACGCCCACGATTCTTGGCAGCAAAACGACGATCAGACCATCCATCTGGCAACAATTTGGGATCAGTAATACGCTTGGTAACGCTTTGCCAGTCACGCCCTTCAATTTCACGCAATGGTTTATCCACCATCACACGTAAGCGTTTATCTTGCAAAATCACCCCACGGCCAGTGATCTTTGCAATTTCGCTCGCGATCATATCAAGATCAACATCTTCAGCTGCTAAGCGAAAGAGTTGTCGTGAAATATCGTTGGTGCGTTGCGCTATTTGAGCTTCACGCTTCAACAGTGTTGTAAGCGCACCACGGTGTGCATCCCGTAAATCACTACCTGCAGGCAAACCAATGACTGGCAACCCTGCTTTGTCCGCAATTTGCAAAGCAGACTGAGGAATTGGTTGATTGCTAGCGATCGCAGCAACATTTAACCCAATAAATTCTTTGATGGCAGCTTCCCAATCAGGATCGTCGGAACGAACAGCAACGATAACAAAGTCACCGTCTTGCATAAGCTCTTCGCGCCGTAGCGGCACACCTACGCTAACCGTCCAATTGACGAGTCTCGCTCGGTGCGCTTCGCCAACCAAATATCCGGAACCAGATGGTAACGCCAGACGCACTAAGTCTGAGAGTGTGATTTTTACAGAATTGTCTGCCATAGGAAGCTTTTGAGGAAAATTTTGAAACAGTTTTATATAACGTTTACGCTACTCAAATATAGTATGAGAGTTGCTTTGTGTCAAAATGCCCACATGTGCAACTTGCACAAATGGTATTGCGAAATGCACAAACAAAACTAACTCGCAGAAATTTACAAACTCAAATTTGAAGTCTTGGAAGAACTCCAACCAAATCAATATTTTTCTTAACGGCTAGGCTTAGATAATGGTGAGTGTGATTGTGCTTCCCAAGCCGATCTCGTTATAATCAGTTCGAGGTATTTCTTAAAACTATATGTCTGTACTTTCAATTTTGTCATTCATTGTCGTCTTTGGCATTTTGATTATTGTTCATGAGCTAGGACACTATGTGGCAGCTCTCTGGGCTGGGGTCCATGTCAAAGAATTTGGCATTGGTATTCCACCCAAAATGATGACGCTAGGTCACTGGCGCGGGACTGAATTCACTCTCAATTGGCTACCAATTGGCGGGTTTGTACGCCCTGCTGGCGAAGATGACTTCTCTGTAGAAGGTGGTCTTGCTGCAGCACCAAAGCGTCATCGAATTATTGTATTGGCCGCTGGCTCATTTATGAATCTAGTGCTTGCACTGGTTTTGTTCATCGCTATGTACTTAATTGGTGAACCAATTCCGGTTTCTACCATTAGCATCAATGAAGTTGCTGCTGGCTCTATTGCAGAAGAAGCGGGGCTACAGCATGGTGATGTTATTAGCGCCGTCAACGGCGAAAAAATTGATGCGAGTTTCAAGCTTGAGTCAATTTTAGAAAGCAATATCGGTCAACCCGTTGACATCATTGTTGGACGTGAAGGACAACCAGTAGATATCAACTTGACCCCAATTGCGTCTAGCGATGCAGCGAGTAATTACATTGGGGCGACAACACTTACGTCGCCACTGTACGACGTCATGATCCGTTTTATAGAATCAGACGGCCCTGCAGCTGAAGCAGGATTGCAAGTCGATGACATGCTTTTGTCTGCGAATGGTGCCCCCATCAGCACAATCCAAGACATGATCGATGTCACGCAAGCAAACCTTGGTGAACCCATTGAGCTAAACGTAATGCGATTGGGGCAAATTCAAACGCTCACCGTAACACCACGCACAGAATGGCCAGAAGGCCAAGGCCCAACAGGGATCGTATTGGGTCGCAACTATGTTGATTTTGTAAAATCGAACTTGCCGTTTGGTGCAGCTGTAACACAAAGTTTTAATGACGTTGGGTTCCAAATTCGCGAAACCTTGATGATCCCTGTCCGTCTCATTCGTGATCAATTACAACCTGAAGAAGCCCGACTGGTCAGCATTAAGGGTATTTATGACATCAATCGTGTTGTTGTAGAAGACTCTGTTGCAGTGGGTTCCATTTTCCCAATGTTGCAACTTGCCGGCTTCATTAGTGTGGCACTTGCGATTGCTAACTTGTTACCTTTACCAGCCCTCGACGGTGGACGCATTCTATTTGTGATTGTTGAAGCAATTCGTGGCAAACGTGTCCCTGCTGAACGTGAAGGGTTTGTCCATGCAATGGGGATGGCAATGCTACTCGTGCTAATGGTAGTGCTTGTCGTCAATGACATCGTGAACCCAATTATTCCTAGGTAACCTTCAACTGCTCCCCAAACACAACTGATTTTTAGAAACGGGTGGCCCACAGGTCGCCCGTTTTCATGCCTACCAAAGGCTATTTTGCATTAGAATACCTGCTTTCTATGGAAGACCAACAAGATATCAATCCTAACGACATCGAACTGCCAGATCCTAATCAAGGATTGGCGGCGTTACGCAATAGTAATCGCGCATTGACCAATGCAGACATTGAGTCACTCTCTTCAATTTGGGGCGAGACATTAGCTGCATTCAAACAACTTTGGCCTAAAGTTGCGTCTGACCGCAAGGTAAAGACACTTGAGCAAATGGCAACGTTGTCAAAAGACAATTTGCATTTGAGCTATGAAGAAATCGCCTTAGTTTCCCTAAAAACTGAAGAAGGCATTGGTCGCAAATGGGCCATCGATATTTTGGAAAACAGCGAAGATGTTCGCGCAATTCCAAGCCTTGTTAATACGTTAAACACTGATACACATCCACAAACACGTGGTGCAGCAGCCGAAAAGCTTTTTACCTTTTTGGAACTCGCTGAAGACGGTCTCATTACAGATCGGAACTTAGACTTGATTGAAGCAAGTCTGATTGATGCCGCAAATTCTGACGATAGCGTTGAAGTTCGCGCTGCAGCTGTTGCGTCGTTGGGACCAATCAACACCAGTGAAGTGGAGAATGTCATTCGTGACAGCGCACTTAATCAAAATATATCTCTGCAAGCCGCAGCTGTTCTTGCGATGGGTCGCAGTTATGATGTTGAACGCTGGCAAGATTATGTTCAGGACAGCTTTGAACATATTTCCTCTTTGGTCCGTCAAAACGCGGCATTAGCAGCGGGAATGTTTGCAGAAGAAGCCCTTGCTGGTGATTTAGCAGAGTTACTTTTCGACGAAGAAGATGAAGTGCTCGCAAGCACTATTTGGGCGCTAGGCGAAATTGGCGGCCGCGTAGCACGCCGTAAACTGATGGAATTTCAAGCGATTCATGAAGGTGATGAAACTTTTGAAGACGCCATTGAAGACGCACTAGCCATGATGGATCTTGGCGAAGGCAGCGGAGATATTTTCTCAATCTAACCCATGCGTGAGCTTTGGAGTGACCCGCACAGACGGGCATGGTCAGTCATTGTTGTCTCGTTTTTAGTCACGAGCATTATTTGCGTTTCAAGTCCAATTCTAGCTTGGCGCTTTGTGCAACAAAGTACACGCAATAATGTCGCAACAATTGCACTCACTTCAGGCCGTGTATTGGTCAAACAGTCAGACGGCGTACTCCCTGTTGCTATCGGTAATGATGAAGAGCAGTTTGAAGAAGGAATTGACATTCAAGTTGAAGACAATTCACAAGCCGCTATTTCAGTGCGTGAGCCGCGTGATGACACACTGCTAACCACATTACAGTTATACAGTGACACAGAAGCGCAACTTGATCGCTCACGTGCCCCCCGCTTTCGAATAAGTGAGAACAATAACACGATTGACCTTACTGTGGATCGTGGTCGTTTGCGCATCACAATTACTGAGACCGAACCCCAAACGATTGTCAATTTACAAACGCCTGACGCAATGGTTACGTTGCGTGAACCGGGCAATTACTCACTTGAAGTCCGTAATGGCATTACAGATATTCTCGTTGCTACCGGTGAAGCTGTGGTCATTGCAGAAGGCACCTCACTAGAGCTTGACTCAAGTGAACGCACTGTTGTCCGGCAAGGCTCTAGCCCAGAAGGGATTTTGCTTAGCGAGCGCAATTTGTTGCGCAATGGCGACTTCAGCAGCAGCCTAACCAATGGTTGGACTGTATATAAAAACCGAGACGATGTTAATCAGTCTGATGGTGTCATTACGCTCACGCGGCAAGATGGCCTATCCGCAGTACAGTTTGATCGACGCGGTGCAGGCTGGGCGCAAACAGGCATTACCCAAGTTTTAAACCGAGATATTCGCGACTATTCCAGTCTAAAACTTAACTTAGCAGTGTGGTTAGCATTCCAAGACCTACGCAACTGTGGCATTCGCGGCTCAGAATGCCCCATGATGGTGCGAATTGAATATATTGATGGTTTAGGGAATTTACAAAGCTGGATTCACGGGTTTTATTACCTGCAAGATACTACAGGCACCTACCCTAACCATTGTGTGACATGCCCCCCACCCAGTGGACAACATGATGCCATCAACAATGGCGTTTGGCACTTTTTCGATTCGGAAAATTTGGTTGAGCAACTTACCATTAATGGCACGCCGCCTTCCAGCATTGAATCGATTTCAATTTATGCCGAAGGGCACAGCTTTGAAAGCTATGCCTCTGCGATTGAATTGATTGTAGAAGAATAGGCGACTAGAAATTACGCGCCCCGATAATTTGAACTTTCGGGTTCATGCCGCCATCTTCGCGTCGCCAAGCTTCATACGGGAAGAACATAGACGCTGAGAGCACAAATGAAAACGCTGCGCCAACCCCTGGCTCATTGCGCAGTGTGCGATAGTACTCCACATACTGATGCCCTTTTGTGCCCGAATCGACACGCTCTGATGGATTTGAAAACTCAGTAATCATCAACAGCTTGCGCGGATAGCGACGGCGATATTCTTTATAGATCTGTCCACCACTAAGGCTGCGCAATGAAGTTTGACTGAGCCAATATGCATGCACAGCAACCCAATCACACTCTTGCACAGCAAAATCAGCTTCGTCTAGGAAAGGCCACATCTGAGTGCGATGTCCAAGCAAAATATTCCCCGGTGACATACCAGGAAAGCCGAATTTAGCCTCTGGCATGCTTGCACGCAAGTGATCCCGTACTTGCAACAGCCACATCCCAAACTCGCGTCCGTTCTGCCAGATATTCTGCCAGCCTTCAATGCGCAGGTTTGGTTCGTTGTGAATTTCAAAATGACGAATGCCACGCTGATAATGCGCGCGCGCCCCTTGTTCCACACGATTGATAAATTCTGAGGCTGAAATATAGGTGTCACCAAAGTTCGTAAACAAGCGCGTCATCAAAAAGATTTGCGGATTGTCTGAGCGCACACGATCAATATCACCAACTGGCGCATTAGAAAGTAGCTTCAACGCCTCAATTCGCGCCGTCTTCATTGGCTGATAATCACGTTCACCTAACGGGCCATCGGCACGACCATGAACTCCAATTAGACATCGCCCATACGGCCAATCGTAGGTGATTGGAACTGGCTCTGGTTCGCCGCCATCACCAGGGTCCACAATGACAGAGCCTGGATCTGGTGGATCTAAATACGGCGTTGGATCAATAACGTCATATGGATATAAAGTCAGCCCTGCTGCTGAAGCGCCCTCTTTCTTCAGAGAGAAATGTAAATGTGATGCTGTTGAATTACCAGTGGAGTCGGCAAACCCAATGACTTGTCCGCGGGATACTTGTTGATCTTTGCGAACATGTGCGCTCTTGAGATGCGCATAAATTGTTTTATAGCCATCCACATGCCGAATGCGCACGTGAATACCATACGGATGATTATTACTACCATCATGCACACCGTAGACTGTGCCATCTGCAGCCGCATAGACATTTGCGCCTTCCGGAGCACGGATATCTAACCCTTCATGCCCAGGCAAGCCCCAGCGTCGATAGTAGTCAGCATTAACACCAAACTGCTGCGTAATCAGCGCATAATCCGTTGGCCAGCGCAAGCGAAAGGGCAAATCATCTTTGCCAAACGGATCGTTGTTACGAATACGTTCGGCCAGCTTCTCGCGTAATTCTTCGGGGCTGGTGACATCTAATACATCTAACTTGGCGTCTGGATAATGTTCACGGAACCAAGGTTGCACATCACGTCCAAAGCCCCCCGCAATGTTGACCAATGTAATGGTCTGTCCGGGATATTGAAACTTACCTGCCGTTTCTGGATCATGTGTAATGCGCACGCGAAAGCGGAATGCATAGTCACGCGCAGCTTGGATCCAGCGGAAATAATTTTGCTTTGGAAGTAAAAGAATATGTTCGTCAGCCATGGCAGAGTGAATATAGACGAAAATCTTTCACGTGGCAACTTTTGGCACTTCCAACTTCAACTATGCAGCGCCAAACCCTAAACCGCGTTCTTTTAGGGAAACATGTCGGTTATGCCCGATAACCAAATGATCCAAGACAGGAATGTCGAGGATTTTTCCAGCATCGACTAGGCGTCGAGTGACTGAAACATCTTCGGGCGATGGTGTTGGGTCACCGCTTGGATGATTATGCGCAACAATAATGGCCGCGGCATTACGCCGGGTCGCAATTCGCCAAAGTTCACAAGCTCTAATCGAAGCACTGTTAAGCGCCCCCTGATACACCTCAACCGTCTCAATTATTCGGTTCTTTGTATCCAGTAATAACACATAGACACACTCTTGCTCCAAGCCGGTCATGTAAGAGCGCAAATAAAGCGCAGCATCATGTGGCGACGAAATCTGTGGGCGTGCACCTAGGTCAGCACGTGCGACGCGGTAGCCCAACTCAATTGCCGCCAGAAGCTGAGCAGCTTTTGCAGAGCCAACTCCTTTTAATTCGCACAACCTGTCGGCACCAGAACGTGATAGTCCAGCTAAGCCACCAACTTGCTTCAATATTCGCTGTGCCATTTGAATAGCGCTTTCCCCTTGTAACCCGACTCGCAACAATATCGCGAGTAATTCTGCATTAGACAAGCTTTTGGCGCCCATCGACAACAACCGCTCACGCGGACGGTCGTCTACTTCCATATCTGTTATTCGATTTGTCGTTTCCATATGCTTGCTTAACGCAGAGCACACCAAGTTTCATTCTCGCCGGCGTTATAGTTTGGTTCGAATTCTGCAAACTGTATAATTCATATATGCCATTTGAATTAGGTGATTTTGTAAATTTAGAAGCTGTAACACAGTATGCCCTTTATGCGCTTTCTTGCATGGGGGCCTTCTTGGCAGCCTTATGGTTAGCACTTGTAATTTGGACGTTCAAAGACATGCGTTCACGGTCACGCGATGTGTTAGCCGCCATTTTGGCAGCTTTGCTGGTTGCGATCTTGAATATTCCAGCCCTGCTTATTTATTTAATCCTTCGTCCGCGAGAAACGCTGAATGAAGCTTATGAGCGCGCATTAGAAGAAGAGGCGCTTTTACAACAGATTGAGGTCCGTAATAGTTGTCCTGGCTGTAGTCGACCAACTAAAGATGATTGGCAATTGTGCCCGCACTGCATGACGATTTTGAAAAAGGCCTGTGTGCAATGCGCCTACCCGCTAGACCTTACTTGGAATGTGTGCCCAAGCTGCAGCACTCCAGCGCCGGGTCGCGGCGGCGAGATTGAGCCTGAACCACAGGCTCCGCTAGCACCAATGCCAAGCATTGTGCCATCAAAAGCAAATGCCAGCATTATTGACGATACGCAGGAGACGGTGGCTACACCGCCTCAGACCACCGAATAAGTTAGAATCAAAAACGGCTCGCAAATGCGAGCCGTTTTTATTTTCAGTCTAAATCAATTTGAATTAGAGCGCATCAAAACCTGGATAAACAGCTGCTGCACCTAATTCTTCTTCAATGCGAAGCAATTGGTTGTACTTTGCAACACGATCAGACCGCGCAGGTGCACCAGTCTTGATTTGCCCCATATTCAACGCAACTGACAAGTCAGCAATCGTTGAGTCAGCAGTTTCACCTGAGCGGTGAGAGGTCACAGCTTTCCAACCGTTGCGATGGCACAGTTCCACAGCTTGAATGGTTTCGCTGAGTGAACCAATTTGGTTCAACTTACAAAGCAGCGCATTGGCAGCCTTCAGTTCAATCCCTTTCTTGACGAATGCAGGATTTGTAACGAGCAAATCATCACCTACCAATTGAACTTTGTCGCCAATCTTTGCGGTCAGCTTTTGCCAACCATCCCAGTCATTTTCATCGAGGCCGTCTTCAATTGAGACCAACGGGTACTTGTCAACCAAGTTTGCCCAAAAATCTACCATTTCGTCTGAAGACAATTGAACACCTTCAATGCGCATGTCATATTTGCCCATTTCAGCGTTGTAGAACTCACTAGCGGCTGCATCGACAGCAATACCAATTTGTTCACCTGGTTTATACCCAGC
>JAHDBS010000099.1:8610-12849 GCA_020630225.1 Anaerolineales bacterium
GCCATTGGCACAGGCAATACATGTGCGTGCACCCCACCAATATAACGATAGAGCGGCAAGCTTACTGCTTCTGCTGCGGCTTTTGCGACAGCCAAGCTGGTTCCTAGAATTGCATTGGCACCAAGGTGTGCTTTATTTGGGGTGTCATCAAGATCTAACAGAATAAGATCAATGAGACGTTGATCGGTTGCATCATGACCAATCAGAACATCAGCAATTTCTTCGTTGACATTCTGAACAGCTTGTAAAACGCCTTTGCCTAAATAGACATCACCGTCTTTGTCACGCATTTCAAGCGCTTCGTGTTCACCAGTTGAAGCACCAGAAGGCACTGCTGCACGACCAAAAGAGCCGTCTGCTAAGCCAACCTCCACCTCAACTGTGGGGTTGCCACGAGAGTCTAAAATTTGACGCCCGTGCACCATTTCAATAGTGGTATTCATTTTTACTCCTAATTTTTTAGGAGAGGGACTCCGTTGCTGCTGCTAGCTCAGCTTCTTGTTCAGCTTTTGCTTGAGCAATTGCTTGAAGCTCCTCTTCGCTTAAGTTGTATTCTGACTCCCAAGCAGACAATGGTTTCGCGTACAAACGCGTCCCATTGCGGCCATGAAGGCTTGATAAAACCAATCCATTGCCTTGCCCGTCAGTCATCACAATTGAAAAACTCTGGTCCCCACCAGTGTCTGTAAACGCCGAGTATCGATTTATTGCAACAGCCTGTAAAGACCGTGCTACCGACGTTTTCATTTCCATTGTGCTCCACAACAACTGCGCAACTTGTCCAGCCATCCGTTCTACCTGTTCAATTTCAGGTGTTTGCGGCTGCGCGTTATTAACATCATATTGCCGATTGAAATGAAGCCAGGCCACCCACGCAATTGCCAAAAACACTAATAGTGTTGTCAACAACCACAGATAGAAGCCATTTGCAGCCCAAAATTCAGCCATTCTAATTTCCCCTTTGCTTCACTAACCACACCATTTCTAATTCAATCTGATACCGATGCTTGTGTATACCTAGGTGGTTAGTGCAGTAACGATGATGACTAAACTCTGCCAACTGCATCGTTACTAATTTATCGCATTATGTAATGTTCTAATAGTGTAGCCTAGAACAAAAAATGGTGCGGAAAAACCGCACCATTTACCAAATTTATGACCTTATTCCAACAGGTTGCTGACCGTTTACATCTAATCGGATTTAGAAGAGCTTTTTGCTGGCTTGCTTTCAGATTTTGAAGAACTGCCGCCACTGTCAGATGAGGAGCTTTTCGCCCCACTATCGCTTCCTGTTGCGCTACTGTCTTTTGTTACATCATTGACTTTGCCTGCTGCATCGGCTTTTTTGGTCGTTGACAAACTGTCTTTTTTAGACTTACTGTCATTGATGTACCAACCAGATCCTTTGAAAATAATTCCGGCTGGGGTAATCACTTTTTTGACCTTTTCTTGGTCGCATTCAGGACAAACTTTGATTGGATCATCACTGAATTTTTGTATCTTTTCAAATTCATGCTCGCAATTTGCGCAGCGATAAACATATACTGGCATCTAATTCTTTCTCCAAACCGCCTTGTAAAAGCGAGAAACACCTAAATCTAGCGCGGAATTATACCAATCATTGGTACGACGTAATAATGGTATCAATGACATCCCAATAGAAATCGGCTTTTTCTGTCTCTAAGACATATCCAAGCAGATTCGCTTCAGCGCCATCACCTTCTAAAAAGACACTGCCTTGCAGCTTATTGCCTTCCGTATTGAAATCTACACGCAAGCTATTGTCCGGCTGAACACGATTAGACACTAAGAAAATATCTGGTCCAACCAATTCACGCATAATCTTGAGCACATTCTCAACTAGCGTCTCTCTTGGAATATTTTCAGTCTCAACATCACGCCGTACAGCAAATACAACCGCAGCCGAATCCGGTGACCGGAACTGGACAATTGAATCATCAGACGCCCCTATCTGCTCCCAGCCAAATGGAATTTCAATTGCAGAAGACTGCGCAATCAGGTCAATTGGACGATATGTCTCATAGGGGAACGTTGCGCTAATAACGGCACTGTTGAAATACACTTGATCGGCAACGCTTTGCAGTTCCTCGCGTAGGTAAGAGCTAGTCGGTGTACGCCAAACGGACAGTTCAGTAACTAATTCTGCCTGTTTTGAGAACGTGGTCATAATCTCGACGACAGCACCTTCTGCACCTGCGGACTGCTCTAATATTAGAGACCGCGATGAATCCCCATTGGTTCTTAGCAACCTATAGTTTCCTAAACCACCAAACTGTTGCTCAGAATGAATTTTTGCAAAACGGGTGAAGTCTCGACCCTGCAGCTCAACACTTGTATTTAGATATGCGATCCGAATAGCGGCTGTTCCGTCCGGCGCCGTAAACTGCGCACCATTTTTAAACTCCAAGACTTCCCAGCTTTCTAACAGCGGAATCTCAAACCCAAATGAGGTATGCACATACTCTTCTTCCGCAAAACTAAGCGGCTTTGGAGTCATCGTTGGCTCAGGCTGTGGTGTATTGGTTGGAATTAAGCGCGTTGCAGTTCGTTCAATGATTGAAACAATTTCAGTCTCAGTTGGCTGAACCGTGGCATCAATCGTTGGTGTATGCGTTGCAATTTCTGCAACCTGAGTTGGAATTGCATCAGGTGCTGCATTGCACCCGATCAAGGCAAATAAGAGGCCACAATAGGCCAACCAGCGCGCTATATGTGAAGTTGTATGTGAAATAGGGCTACCCTAGTTTTACGACGCTGCGGTCGAATTTACGCAATGTCGAGCATCTCGAGCGAGGTCTTAGGCAAGGTAAAACAGAATGCGCTCCCGCGTTCGGCTCGGTTGTCTACCCATATTGTGCCACCATGTGCCTCAACTGCCAACTTGCAAAACGCTAACCCAAGGCCAGTGCCACGCCGACGCCCTTTACTCCCAACAACTTGTTGGAAACGGTCAAAAATACGTTCCCGATAGTCATCTGGAATACCTGGACCTTCGTCTAGTACGCTAATAGTCAGCACTGTCTTATTTTCAGGATCGCGTGTGTCGTGGTCGCTCACTTTGACAATAATTGAGAGATCCTCAGGCGTGAACTTCAGCGCGTTGTCTAACAAATTGATTAACACTCGTTCAATCTTTGCACTGTCAATTGAGGCAATTGGTCCAGGATCACTAAGATCCGAGAGCAATACCACTTGATAATCATTCGACTGCGGCTGCATTTCTTGCACAACCCGATCGACCAAATCGTTCAAGTCTTCAGCTTCTACCTCAAGAGTAACGTCACCAGCACCCAACTTTGCGACATCTAACAACGAGTCAACTAAGCCTAGCAGTCGCTTCGAGGAACGATTGGCAACGCTAATGGCCTGATCCACAATAGCATTTTTGCCTTCGTCAGGAATGTAATCTTCCAACAATCGCAAGCTGCCAGAAATGCCGGCCAGAGGACTGCGCAAGTCATGCACAATCATGCTGGAGAGATCTTCACGCGCCTGTTGCAACTGCTTCTCTTCAGTCACGTCACGAAGAACAAACAAACAGCCTAGCGCACTGCCATGGATATCTAAGACCGGAGTTGTTGTGCGCTCAATAAAACGCGGCACGGGAGTCGAAATTGAGTATGTATAACGTTCTAATGTATCTGTATCTGAAGCTTCACACACGCTGCGCACAACTTCGCTAAGCTCTTCATCAGAGTAACCCAGCTTAGCCGCAATCCGTCCACCGAGTGCTTTGTTCAACTGCGTAATCTTCTCACCAGACAGATGATCGCTTGAAATGCCCCAAAGCGTTTCAATTTCAGGATTAACTAGTGCCACAACCCCATCAACATCAATCATCATGATGCCTTCACTTGTGGAAGACAAAACCGCTTCCATCTGATCACGCCCTTCTCGAATTTGCTCAAAGAGACGCGCATTTTCAATCGACACTGCAGCTTGGTTTGCCAGCGTCATTAGCAACTGTTGTTCTTGTGTACTAAACCGTTGTCGGTTCTTGTCAATCACGCTGATCAGGCCAGTAACACGCTCAGAAGAGACTAAAGGCAATGACAACACTGCCGCAGTGTGCGCTAGATCACCTTTGCCATTTCCATTGCCGTTTCCATTCAACTTTGGACTATACCGGATCTGTTCCACGAGCGGGGCTTGCCGCTGTACAGCAGACTCTAGCAAAGGCTGTTTTGCTAACTCAAGCGTCTCACGCCCTGCCAGCAT
>JAHDBS010000587.1 GCA_020630225.1 Anaerolineales bacterium
AAAAATTCGCGTAAATTCGTTTCATTCGCTAAATTCGCATCTTAAAACCACCGTGTGTAACCCAGAGATCTTGAAGCTTCTCAAAAACTGAGACCAACTAACAAACTCACGCCCTCTTCACTCTATGCAAACGCGCTTTATTCAAGCTAACGGTCTCCGCTTTCACATTGCTGAAGCCGGAAATCAGACCGATCCACTTGTCGTCTTGCTCCACGGGTTCCCTGAATTCCACTATGGTTGGCGCAAGCAAATTGATGTGCTAGCCGCAGCAGGTTACTACGTTGTCGCGCCAGATCAGCGAGGCTATAACCTGAGTGACAAGCCAGCCAGCATCATGGACTACGACTTAGACCATTTAGCCAAAGATGTCGTTGAGATCATCCTTGCGCTTGGGCATGACACGGCAATCGTAATTGGGCATGACTGGGGTGCCGCAGTTGCATGGTGGACAGCTATGTTCCATCCGGCCAGTGTTCGCAAGCTTGGCATTCTCAACGTGCCGCACTTAGCAGTGATGATGCAGACACTAAAACGCAATCCCCTTCAGATGCTCAAGAGTTGGTACATTGTGTTTTTTCAATTGCCTTGGCTCCCAGAGTGGAGCGTCCGCATTTTTGATTATTGGTTTTCAAAGCAAGCGCTCATTCGGAGTAGCGCCGCCGGCACCTTTACTCCAGCGGAGCTTCAGCGCTATCGGGATGCTTGGGCACAGCCGAATGCGTTTCGCAGCATGCTGAATTGGTATCGGGCCACCAGCCGCTCTCTGGTGCGCGACCGTGACGTTCACGTCCAAGCACCAACGCTCATTATCTGGGGCGAACAAGACCTCTTTTTACATCCCCAAATGGCACGGGACAGTTTGGCTTACTGCGACAAGGCGCGGCTTGAAATGTTGCCTGAAGCGTCACACTGGGTCCAACATGAAGCCGCCGATGATGTCAATCGACTGCTGTTAGAATTTCTAGCAACTTAGCTCCAACTGGACCACTATGAAACGTTCTCTTTTTATTTTTGCTATTCTTAGCACTATCTTTTTATCTGCCTGCGAAGCATTGATTATTGATGAAGGCGCACACCAAGCTGGCATTGTGCCTGAAGGTGAAACTGCCGTTGTCACGTGGGTGGTAGATGGCGATACAGTTGAGGTTGAATTCCCTGATGGCCGCCAAGAGCGCGTGCGCTATGTTGGCATTAATACGCCTGAATGGGACGAACGCTGTGGGGATGAAGCTACCAAGAAGAACATTGAGTTAGTCAAAAACGAAACTGTCATCTTGGTGCCAGACTTGACCGACCGCGACCGATTTGATCGCTTACTGCGCTATGTATATGTGGGCGATCGCCTGATCAATGCCGAGCTTGTGGCACAAGGCTACGCCTTCGCCCGCACATACGGCAATGATGACCTAAATGCAGATTTGTTATATGACCTCATGGATGAAGCCGAAGAAAATAAATTAGGCTGTCTGTGGGGAGAATAAATAATTAGCCGCGGACGAGCGCGGATAAACGCAGATTTTTTATTGCAAGAACTCTGCGCTATTCGTGCTACCGCGTTACACCCTTTGACCTATGAACGAACGCGAAACTTACCCTGTCAACGTTGCTGGCGTCCAGCGCGATTTACAACTGTTTGAAGTCAAGCCTGGCTTACGGATTGCCATTTTGAATATTCTGGGCGATGTAGAGTTGGTGCAAGCAGCATCCAATGCCTTAGGGGAACAACTAGCAAGCATTGACTACGATGTTTTGGTGACAGCTGAGGCAAAAAGCATTCCGCTGATTCACGTATTGGCTGCGGTAACTAACAAACCCTATGCGGTGTTGCGCAAGGCCTACAAGCCTTATATGGGAGATGCCATTTCTGCGGAAACGCTCTCTATTACCACAGGGAAATCACAAACGCTTTATCTTGATGAAAAAGACAATGCGCTCATTTCAGGCAAAAAAGTTGTGCTTGTGGACGATGTCATTAGTACAGGGTCTACCCTGCAAGGCATGCGCTTAGTTATGGAAAAAGCTGGCGCA
>JAHDBS010000100.1 GCA_020630225.1 Anaerolineales bacterium
AGATGAGTGATAACAAGATAATTGAACTACCAGACTTTATCACTGTTCGTGATCTGGCTGAGACAATGGGCGCTAGCTCAATTGACGTCATCAAGAAACTGATGGCCAATGGCGTAATGGCTAGTATCAACCAAGAAATTGACTTTGATACTGCTGCTATTGTTGCAGAAGAACTTGGTTTTGAAGCAAAGTCTGAAGCAGAAGCAGAAGCTGCCCCAGTGCAATCAGGTGACTTGCCCGAATGGCGCAAAATCATTGAAAACGTCGATGAAAGTAAGTTACAGCGCCGTCCACCAGTGGTTACTATTCTTGGTCACGTTGACCATGGGAAAACCTCACTACTGGACCGCATTCGCAGCACAAACGTTGCTGATGGCGAAGCCGGTGGGATCACCCAACACATTGGTGCTTATCAAGTCACCCATGATGACAAACTGATTACGTTCCTTGACACCCCAGGTCACGAAGCCTTTACGGCAATGCGGGCGCGCGGGGCACAGGTAACTGATCTTGCGATTTTGGTTGTCGCAGCAGACGATGGCGTCATGCCGCAAACAAAGGAAGCGATTGCTCACGCAAAGGCAGCACAAGTCCCAATTGTGGTGGCCTTGAACAAAATCGATAAGCAAAATGCTAATCCAGAATTGGTTAAAACCCAATTGGCTGCAGCAGGCTTGGTGCCAGAAGAGTATGAAGGTGACACCATGGTGATCCCAATCTCAGCACTGAAAGGTGAAGGGATTGAAGACATCTTGGAAGCTATTTTGCTCATTACCGACGAATTACCAATTGGTGCTAATCCAGATGGTGCTGCTGCAGGTACGATTGTCGAAGCACAACGCCATAAGTCACGCGGTGTCTTGGCAACAATTTTGGTGCAAAACGGTAGCTTGAAACAAGGGGACGCATTGGTTGCTGGAAGTATTTCTGGTCGCGTGCGTGCCATGTTTGACTACAAAGGCAACAAGATCAAAAAAGCTGGCCCTTCAACCCCTGTTGAAATTATGGGGCTGTCTGATGTTCCAGTTTCGGGGGACATGTTTGAAAGCGTCAAGAATGAACGTGCCGCCCGCAAGATTGCGGAAGAACGCAGTATTGAAGCAAAGAACGCTGCTAAGACTAAGCGTGCAGCCCGCACACTAGACCAAATTTTCAGTCAGTTCAGCCAAGGCGAAACGCAAGAGTTGAATCTGATTGTCAAAGCAGATGTTCAAGGGTCACTTGAACCGATTATTTCATCACTGGAAAAGCTAGGGAATGAAGAACTCAAAGTTCGCATTATCCACTCTGGCACCGGTAACATTGGTGAAAACGATATTTTGTTGGCCTCGGCTTCAGACGCAATCGTAATTGGGTTCAATTCAGAACCTGACTCATCTGCCAAGAACAAGGCTGCGACCGAAAAAGTCCAAATCCGGTTCTACAACATCATTTATCGCCTGATCGAAGATATTGAGCTTGCGCTGCATGGGATGCTTGAGCCAGAATACGTTGAACGCGCAACTGGTGAAGCCGAAGTCCGTGCAATGTTCCGCATTTCTAAGGTTGGTAACGTTGCTGGTTGTATGGTGCTGGACGGTGTGATTGGTCGCAATGATATGGCACGCATCATCCGGAATGGTGATGTCATTTATGAAGGCCAAATTGGCTCGATCAAGCACTTACAAGAAGACGTTGCTGAAATTCGCAAAGGCTTTGAATGTGGGATTTCTTTTGATAAATTCAACAAGCTCAAAGAAGGCGATATTATTTCAGCGTACGTTATAGAAGAAAAATAAATTTCAAAACACCACGCAAAGTGCTTTTAGCATCATGGCAAAGCACTTTGCGTGGTTACCGTAAAAAATGGCTCGAAATAATGCAGCAATCCGTCACAAACGGGTTGCAGGACGCATTCAACAAATTCTGGGTGAGCTACTTCAATTCGAAGTCTCTGACCCACGCGTCCAACTTCTCACAATTACAGAAGTGCGGGTGGACCGCGAATTAGACTATGCCAATGTATGGGTATGCACCATGGATGGCTCATCAGATGCTGCTGACGCAGTCATGGATGGCCTCAACAGTGCATCAGGCTTTCTACGGCGCGAGCTCGCGAAACGCCTTCAAAGTCGTAAAACACCTGCCCTACGCTTTCACTGGGACTCACTTCCAGCTGAAGCTTCTCACATCAATGCCGTGCTTGACTCCCTCATAGAGCAAGACAAGACTGAACATCAACCTGACGACACTACCGATTCAGAAGGATAACTCGCTTGAGCAACGCCTTACTCTCACAGGCACAAACACTACTAGACAGCGCTGAACACATTGCTATCATCACCCACATCTCACCAGATGGGGATGCAATTGGTTCAGCGCTTGGTTTTGCGCTAGCCTTACGCGACACAGGCAAGACTGTCACGCCTGTTTGTGGCGACAAAGTCCCAAATGCCTTTCATTACTTGAATGGTTACAAAAGCTTTGAACGCAATATCCCTTTAGATGCTGATATTGTTGTCACTGTGGATGCAGCGTCGCTCGACCGTATTGGCAACGTGGCAAGCAGCCTAGAAGGCCAAGTACACATTAATATTGATCATCACATCAGCAATACAAACTTTGCTGAGATCAATTTGGTCAGCGCTACAGCAGCGTCAACTGCTGAATATCTAGTTGAAATCCTAGACACCTTCGAAATTCCAATTTCGGCTAAGGCTGCCCGCGCGTTGCTTACGGGCATTGTTACTGACACGCAAGGGTTTCGCACCAGCAATACAACCCCATCAACTGTTGACTTAGCACGCTCGTTGATGGAGCGCGGCGCAAACATCCACGAAATTTCTGAACTCGCATTGCATCGGCGATCACTAGCAGCGGTCAATTTGTGGGGTCAAGTTTTACAAAAAGTTACTGTTGAAGATGGCATTGCCTGGGCAACAATTGACTTACAAGACAAACAAGCCAGTGGCTATACGGCTCGTGGCGATGCAGATATTGTGCAAGTCTTGTCTTCTATTGAAGGGATTGAAGTTGCGCTGGTCATCATCGAGGGGACGAACCGCGATGTAAAAATCAGCTGGCGTGCAACAGGCAATGTTGATGTCTCCGCTGTTGCTAGTGAATTTGGCGGCGGCGGCCACCGTGCAGCAGCTGGCGCTCGGATTAGCAACATTAAGCTTGCTGAAGCAACCCAAGCAATTTTGGCCGCTACCAAACAGGCGATCAACGCTCGCTAAGACTGCGCCCCGCTCATGTCCCATCCGTATAATGGTCTGCTTGTCGTAGACAAACCTCAAGGCATCACATCCCATGATGTGGTCGGTAAACTGCGTCGCATTGCTGGCATGCGCAAGATTGGGCATACTGGCACGTTGGACCCAATGGCAACCGGCGTAATGGTGATGTTATTGGGTCAAGCCACCCGCCTAAGCGACTATCTCATCCGGCATAACAAAGGCTATATCGCCACTGTTCAACTCGGCGTCACGACAGACACTTATGATGCCGAAGGTGAAACCGTTGCCACTGCAGCAGTCCCTACCATTTCAGACGCTGACCTCGAAACTGCGCTAGACGCGTTTCGCGGCCCAATTGAACAAATTCCACCAGCACACTCTGCTATCAAACGAGGTGGTAAAAAAGCTTACGAATTGGCCCGTCAGGGTAAGAAAGTAGACTTACCAGCTCGCCCAGTCACTATTCATCAACTCAGCATGCTCGGTCGCACTGACTCAACAGTAGACTTAGAAATTCACTGTTCTGCTGGAACTTACATCCGCTCAATTGCGCATGATCTTGGGCAAAGTCTAGGCTCGGGTGCGCATTTAAGCGCCCTAAGACGCATTCAGTCTGGTGCGTTTGGCATTAAGCAAGCCAAAACATTGGAAGAAGTTAAAGCCTTAGGTGATGCAGGCACATTAGCAAATGCAATGCTCCCATTGGGCACAGGCATGGATGAAATGGAAAAAATCACTCTTAGTGAGGATGACTGTCGTGCCCTAATGTTTGGCAAACGAATTCAGTGCGATCGCGTTACAGACAACTCCATCCGCGCTTATAATAATGCCGGTGAGCTGATTGCCATCACAAAGGTCATTGAGGGCCTGATGCGGTCAGAAAAAGTATTCCAACAACCAAAGTAGCAGCGCCACTATGCAATATCTCCAACAGTTGCCAGATGCAGGCACGTATAAAAAAACGTTTCTTGCAATCGGATCATTTGATGGTGTGCATCGCGGGCATCAGCAGCTGATTAAGACTTTAGTCGAAAAAGCACGTGCAAACGATGGTCATGCGGTTGTCCTCAGCTTTTTCCCACACCCCAAGATGTTTTTCGGACGTGAAACAGAAAATTTCTACATCACGACCATGCCACAAAAGCTAAAACATTTGGAAGCAATCGGCGTAGATACCGCCATCATTCTGCCATTTGAAACGGAACTTTCAAAAACACGCGCTGAAGATTTTTTGAATAAAATCCACGGCGCTTTAGACTTATGTGGCATTTGGGCCGGCGCTGACTTTTCATTTGGCTACAAGCGCGAAGGTAACTTAGCCTGGCTCCGCAGTGTCACACAGAATAGCAACATTAGTATTAATGAATTTCCGGCCTTCAAGATCGCGGACGAAATTGTGTCAAGTACTCGCATTCGGTCTGAAATTTACAAAGGTGATGTCGCCTGTGCCAGCTCACTGATGGGGCGTCCACTGCAATTACAAGGTGTAATTGAGCGCGGAGATCAGCGAGGCAGCAAAATTGGATTTCCGACTGCAAACCTTAGCTTTGATCTTGCCAATATTCGCCCAATGAACGGTGTTTATGCAACGCGAATGACACTTGGCGATGAAACAATCAATGGCGTGACGAATGTGGGCGTGCGCCCAACGTTCAAAACAGGCGAAGTGCGCCCAACCATTGAAACATTCTTATTCGATTTCAACCGTGACATTTACGGCGAATCGGCAAGCCTTGAATTTATCGATTTCATTCGACCTGAACAGAAATTTGATGGAATTGAAGCCATCATTGCACAGATTCAGAAAGACATTGAAACTGCAAAAGAAATCCTAAATAAGTAGCGCATCCTGAGTAAAACTCAACAGCGCTTCTTATCCACTCGTCACACATTCCCTAATTACGAACTACACTTTCTATTTCCATGCCAAAACGCGAAATTTATCCACTGAGTGCCAAAGACCTAACTCCAGAAACAATTGCGGTGACCTTTGCAAAGACGTCACGCAGTCCGCTTTCGTTTCGTGAAATTGCCGCTGAACTAACCGATGAAAAGTCAGCCCAGTTTCACGAAAAGTGGGTTGTTGGCTATGGACATGCTTCAGTGGCAGAACATGCCGTTTTACACATTGCCTTTGAAAATGTGTCGCGGCTCGCGATTGAAACCATCGAAGGCAATCGTTTAGCGTCTTACACAGAAAAGTCTACGCGGTACCAAAAATGGGATGCTGATAGTTTCTGGCGTCCAACTGAGTTAGAAGGTATCCCACTTGGACACGATTACAACAACACGTGCCGACACCTGTTTCAATCGTATTTGGACAGCCTAGAACCATTGAAAGCAGTCATCGCGCAACGCTATCCGCAGAAAGATGGTGAAACAAGTGCCCGTCATGATGGTCGCATCCGTTCAAAGTATGTCGATGCAGCCCGTTATTTGTTGCCTGCGTCAGCGCTTGCGAATGTAGGCATGACTGCCAACGCTCGCGTTTATGAACACGCTATTCGGAAGATGCTTTCACATCCATTACATGAAGTGCGTGAGATTGGTGCAGAAGTAAAAGCCGTTTCAACGAAAATTGCGCCAACTTTGGTGAAATATGCGGATGAAAAACCGTACATGATGGAAACCAATAGCGCGTTAGAAGACACGTTGGACGAGATGTTCAAAACTGCTGACAACCCAGCTTGGTTGGAGCTAATTGAACACACTCAAGAGGCTGAAGAAAAATTCTTAGCTGCGTGTTTGTATCGCTTTGGCGTTGGCTCTTTCCGGGAAGCACTAGCACAAGTCAGGCCAATGTCACGCGATCAACGGGACGCATTACTAAATGAAGCCCTGTCACGCCTAGATCGATTTGACGTGCCACTTCGTGAATTAGAACACGTCACCTACACCTTTGACAGTATGATGGATCAGGGTGCTTATTTTGAAGTTAAGCGCCATCGTATGATGTCGCAAACGCCACAACGCCTTACGACCGAGCTAGGGTATGCAACGCCAAGTCTGATTACAGCAGCTGGCATCGAAAAGGAATACCACGCGGCAATGGCGTTAGCAGACAAAACCTATCATGCAATTGCCAATGAAATAAACCCGCATGTGGCTGGTTACGTGGTTACTAACGCACATAACCGCCGTCTGCTGATGACACTCAATTTACGCGACACATTCCACTTCTGTCGTTTACGCAGTGCCCCAAATGCACACTTTGGCGTTCGCTACTTGGCGCATCGGATGCATGAGATCCTTATGGAAACGCACCCAACGCTCACACGCTATATGCTGTGGGATCGTGCAGAGACTTGGGAAGATGTACTTGAGAATAATTTCGATAGTTTGCGATAACGTCTGAATCACAAAGCGGGTTCCTTTTGATTGAAGACCTAGGTCATCAAAAGGAACCCGCTTTGTAGTTAAGCTTATATTCAAACAGTTATCTAAATATCTTCAATCCGATAACCCATGTCGCGCACAAGTTTTTCCTTATTGCGCCACTCTTGCAAGATCTTCACAAAGATTTCTAAATAGACTTTACCGCCCACTAGGTCTTCCATTTTCTTGCGAGACTCAGATGAAATCGTCTTGAGCATTTCACCTTTTTTGCCAATAAAAATTCGGCGATGACGATCTTGTTCTAAATATACGGTAGCGTAGACACGTGTCAGTCCTGGCGCATTGCTCTCGTCAAACTCATCAATCTGCACGCCTAGGCCATGCGGAATTTCCTCTCGCAAATGTTCAAGCGCCGTCTCACGAACCAACTCAGCAGCCATGTCGCGAACTGAAGACGTTGTAAATAACTCTTCGTTATAAATCACCTCGCCTTCTGGCAAAGTTTGTGCCAGCATTCCCAATAACTCTTCAATATTATCTTTACGAGTTGCAGTGGTCAGCATCCACTCAGCATGAGGCATTAGCTCTGCATAGGCAGCCGTGTTTTCTAAGACATACTTCGGCTTGAGCAAGTCCATCTTATTCATTGCAATCACAGCCGGTTTTTTATCCAAGGTTTCGGCAATCCGTCGCGCAATAAAACGATCCCCGCCACCGGGACGTTCTGACACATCTACGACCCATAGAAGTGCGTCGGCATCATGAAGCGCACGGTCTGCACTGGCTGCCATGAACTTGTCCATTTGTTGGCGCGGACGATTGATCCCTGGGGTATCAATAAATACAATTTGCGACGAATCTGAGGTATGAATTCCCAATTGCTGTCGACGAGTTGTATTTGGGCGTGGAGAAACAATCGCTAGCTTTTCGCCAAGGATTGCATTGAGCAAAGTTGATTTTCCGACGTTTGGGCGGCCAAAAACCGCTACAAAGCCAGAACGAAATGGTGTATTAGTCATCTGATAACAGGTTATATCAGGCTTCGGACACTCTTGACAAGAAATTGCGTAAGGTCGTGTTCCACACCTGTGGTGTTTCGAAGTAAGGCGAGTGGTCAGCGCATGGAATTTCAACCACCTCGGCTTGCTGCATACAGGCTGCAGCGAGTTGAATCATCTTTGGGGGAAAGATGATGTCAAACTCTCCCGTGATAAATAATGTTGGAACAATTAGCTTAGCGACTTCTGTGGAGTCAAAACAAGTTCGTTTCAACAATAAACTCATGGTAACTGGTGCTGGTCCATGTGACTTACCTATTTGTTCATATAGAAAAGCCCGAGTGAGATTTTCTTCAACTGTTTGCTCCGCCAATACAGCATGACCCTCCATAGACAGATGCGTTACCGGCTGTTGTACAAGTCGTTGCGCAAGAATATGTTCATACATTAATGCAATTTCTGGCGTTGTAATTCCGGCAATGGAGTTTGCGAGCGTTAAGCTGAGCACACGTGCAGGCTTTTGTAATGCCGCTCCCAACACCGCCCAGCCCCCCATTGACTGTCCCACAAGATGCGCCCTCTCAACATCTAAGGCATCCATAATAGCGAACAAATCATCAACGGCAACAGTCGGGCTAGATTGCATAGTGACATTAGTAGAGCGTCCAAATCCGCGCTGGTCCCAAGTGATAACGCGATACGATTGGGCTAAGTTAGGTATCTGCTGATACCAAATAGCGTGATTGCCACCTTTCCCATGACAAAGCACAATCGGCTCGCCTTCTCCATAGCTCTCATAGTAAATTTGCTCTACGCCACACGTTACAAATCCTTTTGGTCCGATCAAAATTGGAGTCATAAATCCAGTATCCTCTCCTCTATAATGAGCATATGTCACTTGATATTGAGCTGTTTCGTCATGAAATTCGAATTTCTGAACAACCTCTTCGCCGCTTATCCGCTATAGATATTGCGCCCGAACGCTATGAAAAAACGCTTGTCTTAATCCATGGCTTTGGCGGTAAAGCTGCGCATTGGGCAGCCCAACTCACCTACTTTTCTGACAAATATCGGGTTATTGCATTAGAAACACGTGGGCATGGGCAATCAGACAAACCTTATACGGATTACACCATTGAAGAACATCTCAGTGACATCAGCGCCGCGTTTGCAGCCTTAGACTTACCAGAAACATTCATCTTAGCCGGGCATTCGTTTGGTGTTGCTTTATGCACTGAGTATGCTCTAGCAAACCCTGAACGGCTCGAAAAACTCATTCTAATTGCGGGGGTTGGCAAATATGACATCCACCGCGTGGCCGACTTTGGTCTAAAACGCTTTCCCATCCCACTCATTCGAACGCTAATGCGGGTAAATCCGCAAATTGGTGCGCCTGCACATGTGCTGGCAATTATGCATCGCAATACGGTTTCTCAGTGGGACGGCTGGGAAAAGTTCACGCAAATTACAACCCCAACTTTGGTCATCCGTGGTGACCGCGATTGGTTCTTTGAAAAAAGCGCATTTGAAAAAGTCGCCCCGCTCATCCCAAACGCTCAAGAAGTCAACGTTGGAAGTTCAGGTCATAAGGTAATGCTCGAGCGACGGGATGCAGTCAACCGAGCAATGAAAAGCTTTATTACCCAACAGCATAGCAGTTGGCGGATAGCCCTCAAAAATAGCCGAACAGAACTACAACGCGAGCGTCCATGGTTAGGCAATTACAACGAAGACGTTCCTTACACTATTGGGTTACCTCGCGTTCTGCTTCAAGATTTTTTACGCTCTGCCACTCGCCGCTTTCCACTCAAAAAAGCAATTGTTTACTTTGGGAAACGCATTTCATATCGGCGGCTCAACCGAGAAGCTAATCGCTTTGCAAACTCATTAGCGGCACTTGGCATAAAGCCAAATGATCGGCTGATGATCTTGCTACCCAACATCCCACAAACGTTAGTCACTTTCTTTGGCGCGCTAAAAATTGGCGCAGTGGCAGTGATGACCACCCCACTCACCAACGACGATGAAGTCATCCGGCAGCTACAGGTCACAGATAGCGTTGTCCTGGTCACCTTCACATTAAAGCAACACTTGCTGCAGCGTGTTCGATCAGAAACCAATGTCCGTCAAGTGTTTATTACGAATATAAAAGATTACTTACCGAGCTGGAAAAAGATTTTATTCACACTGACGAAGGAAAAACAGGAAGGACATCGCTTACAGACTAAGCTTGCGGCTAACGAACAACGGTTGAATTTTGCACTCTATACTCACTCGCCTACATTTGCTGAAGGAAACAAAGCGCAGACACCAGACGACCTTGCTGTCATTCAGTTTACAAGTGGCACAACCGGCAGCCCCAAAGGCGTCATGCTGTCGCATCGCAACTTAGTCGCAAATACAGTACAAACACGACACTGGATGGCAACTGATGCTGACGAAAACGAGCGCTTCCTATCCATTCTGCCGGTGACACACAGCTATGGATTACTGACTGGAATGATCACGCCTATTTCTTTAGGTGCTCAGATCATCCTATTGCCTCGGTTTAATGTTCTTGAAACGTTACAACATATTAAGAAGTGGCGTCCGACTATTTTCCCCGGTATACCAGCAATGTATGTTGCGATCAGTGAATTCAAAGGTGTACGGAAATATAACGTTAAATCGATACGCGCCTGCATTAGTGGCTCCTCACCTTTGCACGTCGAGGTACAGGAGTCATTTGAAAAGCTTACCCGCGGGCGATTAGTTGAGGGTTACGGACTGACCGAAGCATCCCCTGTTACGCACGCTAATCCGCTTTATGGACGCCGAAAAGCAGGGTTCATTGGCATTCCTTTGCCATCAACTGAGGCCAAAATTATCGATCTCAAAACAGGTGAAACGCTGTCACCTGACTCAATTGGCGAGTTAGTTGTTAGAGGCCCTCAAGTCATGAGTGGCTACTGGCAAGATCCAGAAGCCACGGCAAAAGTGCTGTCCAAAGATGGTTGGCTGCGAACTGGCGACATTGCGCAGATGGATCAAGACGGGTTCTTCCAAATCATCGCACGTAAACAAGAGATGTGGTATCCAGACAAATCGCAAGAGCCTTACTTCCCGCGAGACGTTGAAGAAGTTCTTTATGAGATTCCCAAAGTGCGTGAAGCGGCTGTGGTGACAGTTGCAAACCGTCCAGTGGCATTTATTGTGGCAGGAAAGCAGCACCCAACGCCAGAGCAAATTATTGAATATTGCAAACGACGTTTACCGCCAAAGCTAGTCCCGGTTTTCGTGGTGTTTGTCAATGAATTTCCGCGAACTTTCATTGGAAAAGTCTTACGTCGCGAACTTAGCAAACAATATTCGAGGCAAATTGAGGCCGCAATTTCGGTAAAATCTCAACCCTAATATGACCTTTTCTTATTCAACATTCGCAAAAAAATTTCAGACCAACTCTGCGGTTGTTCAGTTGATGGATGATCTTGGTGACCTGACACTCGAAGCGGGTTACTTGACGCTTGGCGGTGGTAATCCAAGCGAAATACCTGAGATGCAGGCTGTATTTCAAACTGAAATGGCGCATTTACTTGAAAACCAAACTGAATTTGACATGATGCTAAGCCGCTACACTGGCGCAGCAGGCATTCAAAGTTTTCGTGAAACAGTTGCTGGATATTTACAGCGGACGTGTGGTTGGGACGTCACAGCAAAAAACATTGCGATTACCAATGGGAGTCAAACAGCATTTTTCTATCTGTTTAACGCCTTTGCGGGTGACTTTGAAAATGGGCCACGTAAAAAGATTTTATTCCCAATGGCCCCCGAGTATGTTGGTTACACAGAAGCTGGCCTACACAACGATATCTTCGTTAGTTACAAGCCAGAAATTCGCCAGCTAAATAACGGATTTTACAAATACTTTGTCGATTTCGAAGCACTAGAAGTGGACAGTTCAATCGGCGCAATTTGTGTTTCCCGACCTACAAATCCAACTGGCAACGTTATTGAAGACGAAGAAGTTGCACAGCTTAGTGAACTAGCTAAAGAGCATAACATTCCACTCATTGTTGACAACGCCTATGGCGCTCCCTTTCCTGGCATCATCTTTGAAGATGTTGAGCCGACATGGGAGCCACACATGATTATGTGTCTCAGTCTTTCAAAGCTAGGGTTACCCGGAACCCGAACAGGAATTCTGGTTGCTAGTGAAGCCGTCATCAATCTTATTGAAGGCATGAATGCGGTTATTAGCCTTGCACCAGCCAATTTTGGCGCGGTGCTCGCAAACCGTATGATTGCGACAGATGCAGTCTCACATCTTAGTCAAAACGTTGTTCGCCCACACTATGAGGCTAAGGTCCAAACAGCCATTCAACTGCTACGCGCAGAATTAGATTCCAAACAATTACTAATCCATAAGCCAGAAGGCGCAATCTTCCTTTGGTTATGGTTCCCAGAATTACCAATAACGGCGCAAGAGCTATATGAGCGATTAAAGGCCAGAAAAGTTGTCGTCCTGCCAGGACACCATTTCTTCCCAGGCTTGGCAGAAGAGTGGCAGCACAAACACGAGTGTATCCGGATGAGTTATGCAGGGCCAGCTGAAATTGTTGCAGCCGGAATTAGAATTATTGGTGAAGAAATACGCAAGGCCTTTACCGAAGGATAAGCAAACACTTCGCAAAATAAGCATTTTCAGGTACAATATATTTTCGTGAGCGCACCTTATTAGGTGCCAAAATAAAAATTATCTAAGCTAAAAAGAGAAAGATCATGGCGAAAAAAGGCGTCCGCAATCACATTCGCTTGAAAAGCACTGAAAGCGGTCACATGTATGTGACTGAAAAGAATCGTCGGAATAATCCTGAACGATTGGAAATCAAGAAGTACGATCCGTTTTTGCGACGGCACGTCATTTACAAAGAAGTCAAGTAGGTAACGTCTCATGTCTCGCAAATGCAAAATTAGTGGCAAGAAGCCAGCATTCGGTAACAACGTTCCTTTTTCACAAAAGAAAACCCGCCGCCGCTGGACTCCAAACATTCAAACAAAGCGCATCTACGTTCCAGAATTGGATCGTCACGTCAAGATTAAGTTGTCAGCACGCGCACTGCGCACCATCGATAAGATTGGTTTGATGGCTTACTTGAAAAAGCAAGACCTACGCCTTAAGGACGTAGTCAGCTAACTTACTCGCGCTTTCATTAGTTTAGAAGATCAAGGCGATTGCAATTGCAATCGCCTTTTTTGATTCTGCTTTGGGTG
>JAHDBS010000588.1 GCA_020630225.1 Anaerolineales bacterium
GACGCTGGGCGATATGCCTGACGTGGCGAAGGACAAAATTTTGAACCGCACGGCGGGGGTGGGCTTCCACAACCGTAGTCAGTTCAATTTTGCCAAGCTGGTGGCAGATCCTAACAATGTGGCAGCGAATTTGCGCAATTACATTGCTGGCTTTTCTGCGTCTGCGCGTGAGATTGTGGAGTATTTCAATTTCAATGACCAAATTGAGCGCATGGATGACCCCAAAGCGGACATTCTGTTTCAGGTGGTCAAGCGCTTTGCGGACATCGATCTGGCGGATATGGATTCGATGCAGATGGGCTATGTCTTTGAAGACCTCATTCGGCGCTTTTCGGAGCAGTCCAATGAGACGGCAGGGGAACACTTTACGCCGCGTGAAGTCATCAAGCTGATGGTGAATGTGCTGTTTGCGGAAGATCATGCCATGCTGACCCAAAGCGGCATTGTCAAACGTTTGTATGACCCCGCCTGTGGCACCGGTGGCATGCTGTCTGTGGCCGAACAACACGTCTTGGAGTTGAACCCAGACGCCACGCTGGAAGTGTTCGGGCAAGAGATCAACCCGGAGTCATATGCCATTTGTAAGTCTGACATGCTCATCAAGGGGCAGAACCCCAGCAACATCAAGTTTGGCAATACGTTTACGGTCGATGGCCTGCCCACCGATAAGTTCGACTACATGCTGTCTAATCCGCCGTTTGGGGTGGATTGGAAGAAGGCCAAGACTGTCATTGAGAAAGAGCATAAGGATGACGGCTACGATGGCCGCTTTGGGGCAGGCTTGCCGCGCATCAATGATGGGTCGCTGCTGTTTTTGCAGCATATGCTGAGCAAGATGAAGTCTCCCGCGCTGGGCGGCAGTCGGATTGCGATTGTGTTCAATGGCTCGCCGTTGTTCACAGGTCGCGCTGGCAATGGTGAAAGCGAGATCCGCAAGTGGATTATTGAGAACGATTGGCTGGAAGCGGTTATTGCCCTGCCAGACCAGCTGTTTTACAACACTGGCATTTCGACCTATGTCTGGATGTTGAATAATGCCAAGAGCCCCGAACGCGCCGGGCAGGTGCAGCTGATCAATGCTACGGGCGCGAAAGATGAAGAACTCATTGCCGCCAAGGAACGGGACTTCAACCGCTTTTGGGAGAAGATGCCGCGTTCACTAGGCAACAAACGCAAGCTAATTCCAGAAAACGGCCAGACCACTGGCATTGGCCTCGTGACCCAGTTATATGGCGACTTTGCCCCTGGGCCATTTGTCAAAATTGTGCCGAATGCCTTCTTTGGCTACTGGCGCGTCACCGTGGAACGACCGCAGCGGGATGACGCTGGCAAGGTAGTTACCGACCGCAAAGGCACCCCAAAAGCCGATAGCAAACTGCGTGACTATGAAAACATTCCGTTTTTGCGCAAAGATACCGCTGGCAACCTCGTCCCGCAAACCATTGACGACTACATGGCGCGCGAAGTGCTGCCACACGTCCCCGATGCTTGGGTCGATGAGAAGAAAACCAAGACAGGCTATGAGATCAACTTCACCAAGTATTTCTATGAATTCAAACCCCTGCGGTCACTAGTCGAGATACGAAAAGATCTCGCGACATTGGAACAAGAAGTGAAAGCTTTGGAGCAACAGGTGTTTGACTAATGCAGAGATACCAAAGTTATCAGCAAAGTGGTGTTGAATGGTTAGGCGAGATTCCTGCGGATTGGGAAACGCGCAAATTACGACACCTGTTTCAAATCAACAAGCGGATCGCCGGAGAGTTGGGCTATGACGTGTTTTCGATTACGCAACGCGGTATTAGGATACGCAACTTGAAGACAAATCAGGGGCAAGTCGCTTCTGACTATTCAAAATATCAGATTGTCATGCCCGGTGATTTTGCAATGAACCACATGGACTTGTTGACGGGGTTTATTGATATTGCCAAATCTAAAGGTGTCACCAGTCCTGATTACAGGGTGTTTACTGCTACTACCAAAGAGATCGATACAAAATATTTTTTATATTTATTTCAGC
>JAHDBS010000101.1 GCA_020630225.1 Anaerolineales bacterium
ATCGCGCATCGACTTGATGGAACTTGCACATTAGGAATTTACTACCTTTGGCGCTCGTAATAACCCGGCGATGGATACACGCGCCGCAGAGGCCGCTCCCAGGCAGGGTTTCAGGCTTAGGATTGGCTGGTGCTGTCATGGGAAGTAAGAGTAGAGAGAAAGAGAACGCGCTTCACACTAGAGACAGAAAAGACGGTAGAAGAGTTCCTAGTCCATCTCGTCCGCGGCAAAACTTATCCGTCTAATTCACAACTGACAAGATGATCCGCTTTACCAATGTTGAAGACGTACACACGGTCACCTTCAAGCTTGACCTGCAGAAATGCGGTGTTGCGGAACCGGAAGTATGCACGTCCTTCAACTGGGGCGCCAGTGAGGTGCGCTAGATAAGCATTCAATGCGCCAGAGTGGCTGACCACCGCTACGCATTGATTTGGGTGCTTTTCCACAATCTTGTCCATGGCCGTGACCATGCGGTCGCGCAGTTGTTGCTGTGGTTCGCCGCCAGGTGGGGTGTGCTTTTGCCACCCTTCGGCTTCGGCTCTGGCTGCCCAGTCCGCGTGTTTGTAACGGATCTGTGACCAGGTTTTTCCTTCAATTTCGCCTAAGTCGCGTTCGGCAAGTCGCTTGTCAGTATGGATTGTGACGCAGCCTTTGCAATGCGGTTCTGCCACAATGCGGGCGGTGTCTAAAGCGCGCTTGAGCGGACTACTATAAAAGGCATGGATTTTTTTGGATGCCAAAAATTCGCGCAAGGCTTCAGCTTGCATGCGGCCCATGTTATCGAGGGGCGTATCAGTGCGACCTTGGATGCGTCGTTCCGCATTCCAAGTGGTGCGCGCGTGGCGAATTAGATAAAGGTTAGTACTCATGCCTACTCTGACGCAGACTGTAACACGGCGGCAATTGTTCGGTCAACCTTGCCCATTGGGTAGTCTGTGAGTTGCGCTAGCGTGACCCATTTCCAGTCTGCGCACTCAATGGCTTGCGGTTCGCCAGACACCCATTCACAGTAAAACGCATCGAGGGTGATCTTGAAATGGGTGTAGGCGTGCGTCACCTGAGTCACGTGCGCGCCGACCGTTACGTCCATGGCGAGTTCTTCTTGAATTTCGCGCACCAACGTTTCAGGTAAGGTCTCGCCAGCTTCTTGTTTGCCGCCGGGAAATTCCCACATCCCGCCCAGCAATTTGTCTTGTGGACGTTGCGCAAGCAGAAACTTACCATCGTGACGAATCACCGCTGCGGCGACATCGTAATGCGGAACAGGTTTCTTTTTCTTCTTAACTGGTAGCTCTGCTTGTAACCCTTGGGCCTGAGCAGCGCAGCGCGCTTGCACGGGGCACAGCAAGCACAGCGGATTTTTAGGACGACAAATCGTTGCGCCTAAATCCATAAGGGCTTGGTTGTAATCGCCTGCTTGTCCGGCTGGCACCAGCGTTGCGGCCTGCGCCCACATCTCTTTTTCACCTGCTGGTGTGTTGATGGGCGTATCGATTTCAAACACACGCGCAAAGACACGTTTGACGTTACCATCGACTAACGGCACATCAAGCCCATAGGCAATAGAGCCGATTGCGCCAGCGGTGTAGGCGCCAATGCCGGGCAGTTTGCGCAACCCTTCCACAGTGTTGGGCATGACACCATCGAATTCGGACATCACCATGATGGCGGCTTTGTGCAGGTTACGCGCGCGCGAGTAATAGCCAAGCCCTTCCCAGAGCTTCAAGACTTCTTCTTGGTCGGCCTCGGCCAGTGCCCCAATATGCGGGAAGGCTTGCATCCAGCGTTCAAAGTAAGGGATGACTGCCGCGACTTGCGTTTGCTGCAACATGATTTCACTAATCCATACGCGGTAAGGATCTGGATTGTCACGCCGCCACGGCATGCTGCGTTTGTTGTGCGCGTACCAAGTGAGGAGGTCAGAGGCGAAGGTGTTGGGCATTGAGAGTTGACAGTTGAGAGTTGACTATTGAAAATTACCCAATGCAGCAAGCAATGGCAGTATGCACTACGATGATGGACATTGGATTTGGGCGCGTTCGGGCGACCTTTGCTTGTCCGATTCTACCGCGTGCTGGCCAATTCCTTTTGATGCAGACTGCACCCTCAGATGCGCTGCTACATCGGACTGTGGTCTATCCATTTGCGGCGGATGAGAAGGGCTTCAGCCTAGAGTTTTCTCCCGGCCAGCAGCCCGCAGCCCTTGCGCCCAGCATTGCGTTTGATGTACTCGGTGCGTTTGGGAAAACTGTGCAGTTTTCAGCCCGCCAACCGCGCACCTTACTAGTTGCCGCGCATGATCCCGCACCAGCCTTAGCCATCGCAGATGCTGCGCTTGCCCAGCGCGGCGAGGTGGTGTTGCTTCTCGGCCAGCCTTACCCAATTCATAGTTTGCGGCCAGAACTTGAAGTGCAAGTCGGACATTTGCCAAAGCTGATCGCACAACATCAGTCTTGGGCAGATGATATTTTTGTGCATGGGGATCTCAAGGTATCGCAAGGGCATCATCTGTATACCAACCTTATGCCTTGCGGCACTGGTGCTTGCCAAGCGTGCTATGTGCGTTCAAAAGCGGGCATGGTCATGGCCTGTAAACAAGGCCCCTGGATAAAGTAGTCCCTCGGCTATTGCCCACCCCTTAGAGTTACTCGTTGTCGTAATCGCTATCGTATTCGTAATCGATGAGTCTATGTTTCTGGGTCACTCTATGTGGGCTTTTCATGCGAATTTAGCGAATAATACGAATTGACACGAATATTTGGGGTTAAACAAACACGCCCCGCTGATCAGGCAGGGCGTGTTCGGTAATTAGTTGATATGGCGTTAGCCAGATCGGTAAAGTAGGTAGGTGATTACAGTTTATGCAATTGGCCGCCAACCAAAAATAAAGAGGAGCTTTAGTTTTGGTTATTAACCTTGAGATTGCGTTACAGTAAAGTTTTAGACCTTACCGATCCGTAAACTTAATCCAACCTCTAACCTAGGTTTTCGAGCTCATCGATGAATGTTCCGATGAAATCGAATCCCCCTTGCCAGAATGCAGGATCGGTCATGTCAACGCCGGCTTCTGTCAGAATGTGCTCTGGTGAAGCGCTGCCGCCATACGACAAGATCTTCAAATACTTTGGCACAAAGGCTTCCCCTTCAGCGCGGTAACGCTGGTAGAGTGACAGGACGAACAGCTGTCCAAAGGTATAGGCATAGACATAAAACGGCCAATTGTAGATATGTGGAATGCTGACCCACTCCCATTTGAAATGGTCTTCAACTTCAACTGCATCGCCAAATTGCTCAGCTAGGTTGGCTAAGTAGGCATCATTCAGTTCATTGACAGACGCGCCATCGCGAATCATGTCGTGAGCAGTCTTTTCCCAGATTGCAAAATAAGCCTGTCGCATGATGGTGGCGTAGTTATCATCCAAAAATGCGCCAATTAGGCTACGGCGCACGGCGGGGTCTTTTTCTTCAGCCAACAACCGATCGGTCACTAACATTTCGGCAAACGTGGATGCAGTTTCGGCCAGTGGCAAGCAAGGTTGGAACGTCAGCAGGCTGTTGTTTTCGCCAGCATACATATCATGAATGGCATGCCCAAGTTCATGGGCCAGCGTTGCAACATCGTTCGCGCTATTGTCATAGTTCAGCATGACATATGGGGTCATGTCAGGGAGTACGCCATAGCAGTAGGCGCCACCCATTTTGCCCGGTGTCACTTGACTATGGATGTGCTGGTCATCAAACACGCGTTTTGTCACGGTCGCGACTTCTGGGGAGAAGTCATTCATAACATCTAAGACTAGGTTGACCCCTTCGTCATAGGTATATTCTTTTTCTGCTTGCGCCAATGGGGCATAGATGTCGCTACGACGCAGCTTTTCCATCCCTACAAAGTTTGCTTTGAATTTGAACCAACGTTGGAATACGCTGGTGTTGTTCCGACAGGTATCTAGTAGAGCATCAACAGCTGCGTCTGGGATATCTTGCGCTTTATTGCGCACAGAAATTGGCGTTGCGTAGCCACGTAGTTTGACATTTTCTTCATGCCAGTCACGCACCATATGAATGTAGATTTGTGCCAGCACTAACCCATCTTCGCCATACACGCGGTAGAGCTCTTCATAGGCCGCAGCGCGTAAGTCTGCATCAGGGCGGCGCACTAAATTCATGAGCGAATCGCGGGTTAGCTCTTGCTCTTCACCATCAACAGTGACCTTGTATTTATAAGCATTGGTCAACATCTCATAGACTTTGTTGAGGCCGCTTTGCCCGTTAGAGTCCTTAGTGTTGATGAGTTTTTCTTGCGCTTCTGGCAACACATGATCGCGCGTCAATTGTTTTAGACGGAGGTAATAAGAATTATCACCAGCTGCAGCCATAAGCCGCTGCGCAGTGTCATCCCCTAATTGCTTGAACCAAAGGTCAAAGAACAGCGTCCGGTTTTGCGCCTCGGTACTAATTTGTTCAATGCGGCCCATAAACGCCAATGCTTCTTGATTTTGCGTTTGCTCTGAAAACCACAGAAAGCCATATGCATTGAGCGCCATTGCGTGTCGCAATGAATTTTCAATAATCAGGAGTGTATCGGTGAAGTCTTTGTCTGAAATTGAGTCTGTTAGTAACGGGCGGCGTGCTTCTAACGCTTGAATGGCGTTTTCTAAATCACTCAATGCCCGATCAAGCGGATCGCCAATGGGGGCTTCTAAGAGTTCTGTCAGGTCCCAAGTAGAGGTTTCGTATGTCATGGTTGTTGTTCAATAGAGATGAAGAGCAAGAGGTAATGCTGGCTACAGGACTGCTCATATTCAGTGAATTTTAGTTACGCAGCTGTACACATGCTGCGCTGCTGTAATTTATTGTAATCATTTTCTTGACAAAGAGGTATCAACTGTTGACCCAACCGCAAATTGCGTGCTAACATTTGCGCAATGAGCACCAAGTTCTACTTTTTTAGCTACTTTTATTTTTGGCGACAGCAACCCCTGTGGCTTTTCGTAGCTTAAGTTGAACTTGATTTGACAAGTAATGCACAACGCGGAAGCCACAAGCTTCCGCGTTTTTATTTTCAACACAAAGAAGAGACTAGGAAACACCATGAGTACCGATAAACTCACAGACTTACGCCGCGAAATTGATGGCGTCAATATGGAGTTGCTAAAACTGCTAAGCAAACGCGGTGAACTTGCGCAGCAAATTGGCGAACTCAAAACCGAAGCAGGTATTGTGCAATATGATCCAAAACGCGAATTGGATATGCTAACTGCGCTAACCGATGCGAATGATGGGCCATTCGATGACTCAACGGTTAAGGAAATTTTCAAAAATATTTTCCAAGCTAGCTTGAGCGCAAACACCAAGTCTGAAAAGCCAAAGTTCCTGACCAGTCGTGGCGATCGTGACGATAGCGTCATTATGGTTGGCGATGTGCCAGTCGGTGGTGACAATGCGCCAGTGCTTATTACTGGTCCATGTGCAATTGAATCACGCGAGCAAGTCATGATGACTGCTGCTGAAGTTGCGAAGCATGGCATCAAATTGTTCCGTGGTGGGGCATACAAGCCACGCACTAACCCATATAGTTTCCAAGGGTTGGGCGAACAAGCAATGAAATGGGCACGCGAAGCCTGTGACAAATATGGCTTGCAGTTCGTTGCAGAAATTATGGACGCCCGTGACGTAGACGTTTGCTTGGACTATGTCGATGTGTTGCAAATTGGGGCACGTAACAGCCAAAACTTCTCTCTGTTGAAAGCTGTTGGTCGTACGAACCGCCCGGTCTTGTTGAAGCGCGGTCTGAGCGGCACCATTGAAGAATGGATCATGGGTGCGGAATATGTCATGAGCAAGGGGAACCCGAACGTAATCCTTTGTGAACGTGGGATCCGGACTTATGAAAAGTACACCCGTAACACGCTAGACATTAGCGCAGTGGCATTGGCAAAGTTGGAAACCCACTTGCCAGTCATTGTCGATGCAACCCACTCTGGTGGACGCCGTGACTTGCTTGTACCATTGACCAAAGCTGGTCTGGCTGCTGGCGCAGACGGCATTATGGTTGAAGTACATCCAAATCCAGCTGTGGCATTGTCTGACCAAAAGCAGCAAATGGACTTCGATCAATTCGCTGACTACTTGAAAGCTGTTGGCTATGACAAGCAACTCAGCAAAGACCGCCACGAAGTGTACGGTTTCTAATCCGTAGCGTCATCTGATACAGCGGGGATTTGGGTAAATTACAGTTGCTCTTGAAATCCCCGCTTTTTTATTTAACCTTGCAATGTTCCAAGTCGAAACACACGAGATTTCAAAAGATATACAGCGTATTCGGTTTATGCAAGATCGAACGTTGCTGTCAACACAAGCTGTACTGACACTCTTGCGCGATGATGAAACATTTCGTCAAGCGTTTATTGATGCGTTGCTATCTATGCCTTATCTAGCGTTTCGTTGGGAAACGCCTGCGTTAGTGAAGAAAACTCTAAGTGCGCCTTTTGAATGCGTAATTGTAAATAGCCCGCGGTTGGAACGTGCTGCATCACAGCGTTTCTTTGCTGAGCATTTCAACAATGCAGAACAACGTGATTTGATTATCAATTTTCAAAATCTAGGGGGAGATGCTTTACTAATTGTGCCCACGCCGCAAACAGTTGACAAGGCATATACCCACCTTGCGTCGTTTACGCGGGCAGCAAGCAAAGCGCAGAATCATGCCTTATGGCAAGCTATTGGAAAGCTAACGCTTGTCCAGTGCAGCGATGTGCCTATTTGGCTCAATACCGCTGGCGGCGGTGTACCTTGGTTACACGTACGATTAGACTCAAGGCCGAAATACTATCGTTATGCGCCATATAAAACGGCAGTTGAATAATGCACTTCTCTTAGGTCAACACGTGCAACACAATATCCGCAGCAAAGTGCGCAATCATTGCGTAGCCTAAGCCACGCTTCCAATATAGCCAGCCGGCTAACACGCCAATAATGCCATTCAATAGCAAGGCGCGGGAAATAACTAACCCGTTGAGTGGCACGCCTAAGGCGGCTGTTGCTGGTAAGTGCCCCACGCCAAACGCAACTGCAGCGAACAGAATGCCAATCCAGTAGATATAAGCTGGGATGGAGTCAGCGCTAGAGCGCGTGAGCAAGCTGCCAACCCAAACAATTACCGTCATTAGAAATAGCCGCATGAGCACTTCTTCGGTAATGCCGCCATAGAATGAAGCAAGTAACCCTTGCCAAGCAGGCGCATGTGCGAACTCTGGAAAGCCGATCTCGGCTGCTGTCATCGCTGGCAGAAAGTAAAAGTATTCCAACCCCAACACAAGTAACGCACCGACGATACCGATCCCCGCTGCGATGACTGCCTTGCTTAACCAAGCGTCGGGGCGCTCGCCTTTGTTCACAAGCGCTTCAAATAGCGGTAGCTGTAACGCAACACGCGGGGCTAGTTTCAATCCAACGAACGTCACAACGGCCAGCATTACAGCGCTTTGCAGCAGGCTAATCAGCAGCAATACTGGCAGAGGGAAAGGAATTTCTGCGCTTTGGAGCAGATCCCCTTGTAGGGTCAAAGACAGTGGGATCACTGCAACTGCACCGAATAGCGCCGCTGCCCAAACCGCGCAGAAAAGCTTCCAGTTCATGAGTACTTTGGATTACAGTCTATGCGGTTGCGCGATCTGCATCATTCTTCCAGACCCAGTATGAGTAGGCATAGGTAAACGCGACTAAGCCTAAGCTGCCACCCACGACAATGTAGTACACCCAAGCTGGATTGGAAAACACGATTGTCCCCGCAATCATCGCGAGACCGAGCAGCACCATCAGGCGGCCACCCAAACGGTGCGTCTTATTCCAAGCGACTTCACTCGAAAGCGTCCAAGGGGTGCGAATGCCAAAGAAAAAGTTGCTGCGTACTTTACCCATGTAATTCCCAATAATGACGAAAAGCGCACCCACAACGGCTGGGATAAAGACACCAAAGTTCACGTTGCTATTGAGTAATTGCAGCATCACAAAAATATGGATCACCAACATAAACACCATGGTGCCTAACCATACGGCCCCAAACGCTTTATGTGACTGATCTAGGTTTGCGCTGCGTGGATCAATTTTGCGAATGACACCAAACAATATCGCGACTCCAATGGTGACTAGCGGCAGGAGAAAAATTCCCATAAATTTACTGCCGTAGTCATCACAAACGCCAGCCGCATTCCAATGCACACAAACTTCTTCGCCAGCCGGAATTTGTCCCCACAAGTAGCCAGAGATCAACAACATTGCGGCCACAATTACGCCGCTGGCTATCCACAAGTTTCTAAGTTTCTGAGTCGTCATCTGACTTACCTCCAAGATCAATTTTGAACATCTCCATCATGCCTAACAGGGTTTCTTCTAACACGCTGACGTTGAGTCGATAGGTAATCGTGGTGCCGCTGCGAATGCCTTGAATCAGGTCAGCTTCACGCAGTACAGAAAAGTGGCGTGACAGTGTTGGTTTTGTTGAGTCAAAGTGTTCCGCTAGCTCACCTGCGGTCATATCGCGGTCGCGTAACAGTTGCAGAATTCTGCGCCGGGTTGGGTCTGAAAGAGCTTTATAGGTATTTTGCATATCATCTAATTAGCTGTTTAGCTAAATATCTAAATAGAGTGTAATGCAAAGCTGAATTTGGAGTCAAGGAAGTGGTAGTGCGTAGTGCGTACTGCGTGGCGAAAGTATGGGCAATAGCGCTGTAAATACTGAACTCTTTGATTTAAAAACAAAAGCCACTGTCTCATCCAGAAACAGTGGCTGCAATAACATCAATGAAACGTACTACGCAGTACGCACTACTTCACCCTAATCGGCACAGCCGTATACCGATTGAACAGCGCAACTTCATCAAACACAAGCTGGTCTTGCGGAACCGCTAACTGCAAGTTCGGGAAACGCTCAAATAAATTGGTCACTGCGATTTTTGTTTCAAGTCGGGCAAGGGGCGCACCGAGACAGTAATGAATGCCATGCCCAAACCCAAGGTGCCGATTCGGCGTGCGCGCAATATCGAAAGTGTCGGGATCATCAAAGGCTTCTGGGTCAAAATTTGCTGCGCCCAGCATTGGAAAAACAACTGATTTCTTGGGAATAGTTACCCCATGCCAAACGATGTCTTCACTAGCAAAGTTCAGCTCGGTGCCAATCACGGGGCCGGTATAGCGCAGCACTTCTTCAATGGCCGAATCAACTAGCGCGGGCTGTTCTTTCAACCGCTGGTGTTGGTCAGGGTGTTGCAACATGGCCGCGACAAAATTATTGATTAGACCAACCGTAGTTTCATGCCCGGCCAGAATGAGCAAGATTGCCATTGCAACGGTTTCGTCTTCGGTCAGTTTTTCGCCTTCTTCTTCAGTGTGAATCAGGCTCGAAAGAATGTCGTCTTCAGGCTCTACCTGCTTGCGTTTGACAAGCTGCCGGATGAACCGCTCCGCGCGGCGCACGTCCCACAGCAGCGTGCGCACAATGCGTAACCCCTTGAGACCATCAATCAAGGTAGATAAGGTGTCATGCATCGCATCCATTTCTGCTTCGCGGACACCCATCATTTCGCTAATGACGGTCAATGGAATGGGCAGTGAATAGGCTTCAAGTAAGTCAACCTCACCTTTTTTGCCGATGTCATCTAAAAGCTGATGAGTGAGGGTATCAATCCGGTCGCCTAACTTGCGGATGGCGCGTGGTGAAAACGCTTTGTGTACTAAAGAGCGCAGCCGCCGATGGTTCGGATCATCCTGATTGATCATCGAACTCATCATCAAGTCTACAGATTTAGGAACCGGAATTGGAAATTGCCGCCCACCTTGTAAATGGCGTCGGTCGCGAATGACGCGCGGATCTTTCAGCAATTGGACACAGTCAGCGTATCGCGAGACGACATACGCCGTCATCATCGTATATTTTGTTTTATGCACTGGCGCTTCTTCGCGCAAATACGTGTAATAAGCCCGTTTATTGTTGACAAAATGTTTGCCATCTAGCTTGATGGGCAGCTGTAACTTGGTCATGATTGATCTTGACTCCACTGGTCTAAGAGGGCGAGCGTGTTGGTTGAAAGTAGATCTGGGTCTGCGCCTAAGACGCGGGCAATGGCGGTTTCTGAGCTAAAAATCAGGCGGCCAATTTTTTCCATTGCATCTGGATGCGCTTGTAAATCCAGCATGATGTTTGCGATGGGATCAAGCGTGTGTAGCAGAATACGCATCACAATTTCAGCTGTCTCTGTAGCATGCGCAACTGTAAACACACCTTCACTCACACCTTGGGTAATCAGTTTGGTAATTTCTGGCGCAAACACCAACGTCGATTGCGTCTGCATATGATGTAGAAAGCGAACGTTTTCAGGCTTATACATCGTACGCAACAGCGGCAAAATCTCGTTTGCATTGGCAACTTCCCAGGCTGCCAAAATTTGCATAGTTTGTTGCCACTTCGTAATGGCATCGAGACTGTCATCTGCCATGACTTGCTGAATCAAAGCCTGCTCTTCACTGAGAAGACCATCGATCATGGCTTCTAGAACGGCTTGCTTGCTGTCGAAGTAGTAATAGAACAACCCTTTGGCTACATCGGCAGTTTTGACAATTTCGCCAACGGAAGTTTTATCGAAGCCTTTGGTGAAGAAAAGGTGTTGCGCCACCGCAATAAGCTCATTGCGACGCTCGTCTGGTGCTTTGGATATTCTTGGCATAATTCTTTATTGACTGACCGTCAGTCAAATATAAATAAAGTCTATTTTGTTTTCATAGATATGTCAACAAAAACTCAGAATATATCGATTTCATTCGGTCTTACGGAGCAATGCCTTGCCCTTAGATAAACGCAGATTACTGGCTGAATACAAATTCGATATCAAACAGTAACGACATTTTGTAAAACAAGCTTGACACAATATCAGGCCTTGCTGTATATTTTAGTCAAGCAGGCTTTACAAATAGTCAATGTGAGGTGACATTATGAAGAGTTTTCTACAAAACCGAAATGCAATTGGATTCATACTTTCAATGGTGGCTTACTCAGTGCTGCTTTGGACGTGTCTGTTATTAGCTGAACAGCAGTTTGCTGAGTCGCCGGTGCGCTATGGCTTAGTGCTTATTCCCGTCTTACCGTTGGTTGCTGCGCTGTACTTCATCATCGGGATAACGCGAACGGAAGATGAACTCAAGCGACGTATTAACGTCGAGGCGCTAACACTGAGCTATCTGCTAACGATGTTTGCGACCTTTTCACTGGGGATGTTGGAAACCGTTGGGTTGCCACATTTACCGTTATTTATGATCGCTCCCTTCATGATTGGGTCTTGGGGCATCATTACCGGCATAGTGACAAAACGCTACCAATGAAAAATCGTCTCAAAGTTTTACGCGCTGAGCGCGACTGGTCACAGGCAGATCTAGCTGAACGGCTGGGCGTTTCGCGTCAAACTGTCAACGCCATTGAACGCGATAAATATGACCCAAGTCTGCCACTGGCTTTCAAAATTGCGTATGTTTTTGAAACCACCATTGAAGACGTCTTTCATCCTAGTGTTGAGGAATAAACACAGCTAGGCGCAAAGTAAAGACGCAGACACGAACTGTAGCGACATGCAAGCCATGTCGCTACAGTTCGCTATTACCCTCGGATTTTTCAACGCAAATTGCCCTGTGGTGTGGGTAATTTATCGTTTCAGATATAGGATCAGTACAACAAAAAATGCTGAGACATTTCTCTTTCTAAATCTCTCCTTACGTCCTTTGTTCCTCAGCGTATAACGTCGTCAATTCATCTAATCGTCACCTAGTTCTGAAAGGAGTTTCCTATGACGGTTGCCGTACTTCGACAAAATACGCAGTGGCAAGGGATTAGCTTCCTTGTCGCTGGTCTGACCCTGTTCTCTGTGCAAGACGTGATCGTCAAAGAGATCAGCACAATCTACCCTGTCCAACAACTTATCTTTATTCGCAGCGTCATTTCGCTCAGCATCTTAGCGCTCATTGGCTGGCGATTAGGACGGTTAGGCGAGCTACGAACCCAGCGCATTGGCATTCACATTCTGCGTGGAATCCTGCTGATTTTCTCGTTCACTAGTTACTACCTAGCAGTGGCTGCCATGCCGCTTGCTGAAGCGGTCGCGATCTACTTTATTTCCCCCATCTTTACGTCAATTCTGTCGGTGGTGTTGCTCAAAGAGCAATTCACAAATAAGCACGTGATTGCCCTCACGCTGGGTTTTGGTGGCACGCTTGTAATGCTGCGCCCTGGCGCAAGCGTGATTGAACCAGCGGCCCTGCTCGCGATTGTCGCGGCGCTGATGTATTCGCTGTCGGTCATCATTACGCGCCGCACAGCCAACACGGAAAGTGGGCTTGCGATGGCGTTCTACACAATGCTGACGTATGGCGTCGTCAACGGTGTGTTTGGCATATTTTTCGCAGAAGGCTTCGCTGTGGAGTCAGCGCATCCGAGTATGCAATTTTTGACCCGCGCTTGGGTTATGCCGACCCTAAATGAATGGGGATTGTTCCTCGCCATCGGTGCGATTGCTGCTATTGGGTTCTACTTGCTCGCACAGGCCTATCGGGTTGCTGAAGCAGTGGTCATTGCGCCGTTTGAATATGTCATGCTGTTGTTTAGCATCGTCTGGGGCTTTGTCTTCTGGCGCGATGTGCCCGATATGTTTATGGGCATTGG
>JAHDBS010000589.1 GCA_020630225.1 Anaerolineales bacterium
AATTGCCCCACTCTGTCCAAGAGCCGTCATAGTTCTTGACGTTGTCATAGCCAAGCAAGTAGGTTAGCGCGAACCAAGTCAAGGAACTGCGTTCTCCAATGCGGCAGTAGGCGATAATGTCTTCGTCGTTGCCAATCTCATTTGAGTCAAACAACGCTTTGAGATCTTCTGCGCTTTTGAAGGTGCCGTCTTCGTTACAGCATTTGCCCCATGGGATGTTCTTTGCGCCCGGAATGTGGCCGCCACGTGTGGCGCCTTCTTGTGGGTAGCCCGGAATGCTGAGTAGCTCGCCGGCATATTCTCCGGGTGAGCGGACGTCTACCAACTTGCCGCTGGTTTCAACGTGTGCGAAAACATCGTTACGGAATGCACGGATGCTTTTGTCTGCTTCACTGGCAGTGTAGGTTACAGCGTCATAACTCGGGATGTCTTTCGTCCATTCGCGACCTTCAGCATCCCACTTTGCACGACCACCGTCCATGATGCGGACGTCAGCGTGACCGTAGTATTTGAAGAGCCAGAGTGCGTAGCACGCAAACCAGTTTGACTTGTCACCATAAAACACCACGGTGGTGTCGTTGCTAATACCGTTTTCACCGCAAAGGCGTTCAAAGTCTGCTTTGCTGATGAAGTCCCGACGGATGGCATCGTTGAGTTTTGTGAACCAGTCGATGCTAACAGCACCTGGAATGTGGCCGACATCGTAGAGCAAAATGTCTTCATCACTTTCTGCAATGCGGACATTTGGATTATTCAAGTTATCAGCGACCCACTGCGTGCTGACGAGCATATCTGGATTGGCGTAAGAGGTCATAGAGAGGTTCCTTGGGAAGTTCTAATTGGTAATGGGTGAGAGTTGAAAGTTGAGCTACGCACAACGTCTTAAGTTCAACTATCAACTCACAACTATCAACATAAATCCTATCGCTCCTGTATATGCGAAACAATAGTGACACTTGTACAATTCAGCGCATGTCTGACTTAATTATTTTGCCAGTAACCACCATGGACCAAGCGCGGGCTGTTGGTCAAATTGCAATTGCGGCTTGGGGCAGCGGTGATCTGGATGCAATTCCAGACCATATGGTCATTACTGTGGCACGCTATAGTGGCGTTGTTTTGCTCGGTTATCTTGATGAGACCCCTGTGACGTTTTGCCTTAGCTTCTTGGCGAAAACCGAATCAGGCGATTTACATCACCATTCGCATATTGCAGCGACTCTCCCTGAACATTGGGGCAAAGGCTATGCGGCGCAGATCAAACGCGCGCAAGCAGATGCCGTCTATGCCCAAGGTGTGCCGCGAATGACGTGGACCTATGACCCACTTGAAACGCGCAATGCTCGGCTAAACCTGCATAAGCTTGGTGCCGTCTGTAATACCTATAAACGCGATGTCTACGGTGAAATGCGCGACTCGCTCAACATTGGACTGACAACTGATCGTTTTCAAGTCGACTGGCATTTACCATATACAGCGTTGCCACCAAAGCCAGACCATCACTCTGCACAAGCCATCAACGCCGTGACAACGAATGCTGCTGGTGACTTGGTCACGCCAAATCAGACAACAATTCCGGACGCACCGCTACTCAAACTCTACGTCCCAAACAATATCTTGCAGATCAAAACCAACGATTTACCACTAGGTGTCGCTTGGCGGAATTACACGCGTGAGGTCTTCGAAACGTGTTTTTCAAAGGGATATAAGGCTGTGGATCTTGTTGTTGAGGATGGACAGTGTGCGTATGTTTTGCATAGGGGATAATGAGCAAGGTGTAACGAGTAATTTTGAACTAGGCACGCGGAGTGGTGCTAAATTGCACTATTACCTAAAACGCTTTACACCTTACAATTTACACCTTAGCCTATGAACAACCGCGCAACCTATTCCCAAAACTTCCTGAAATCCACCGCTTACGTTCGCGGCCTTGTTGCCAAAAGCGATTTAACTGAAACAGATCACGTCCTTGAAATTGGCCCTGGCAATGGCACCATCAC
>JAHDBS010000590.1 GCA_020630225.1 Anaerolineales bacterium
GAGCATGCGAGTCAATTGGAAACTTCATATGCCGCGCCCGCATCATCGGGTTGCCGTAGCGCTGATGATAGAGCGGTGGCCCGCCTAGGAAGCCCACAAAAAATGCCCCTGACTTTTCAGACGCCGCTTTCAAGTCTTTGGGGAACATATCTTTGATATCGCTGTTGCCAAGCTCAATATAGAAGTCTTCCAACATCTTGAAAATGTTTTCTTCGCCCATTGCGGCGTAAATTTCACGACTTGGCTGTGGTGTGCGCGGTGGGCCACCTGGTGGTACAAAAAAGTTCATAGGGATCAGTAAGCGTGAAGAGTTGTCGCGCTAAGTAATGATCATATTTTATAGTGCCTTCTGCAATTCGACACAAAGTCTTGTTGATAAGTGTGCAATCAAACGTGACAACCGTAGTGACATGGCTTGCCATGTCAGATAGGCATCAAGCTAAGCAATTCTGCTGGCTGAAGACTGCGTCTCGTCATCCTGAGTGCGTTTGCGCTGTGAAAAAGTGTCCCAAAACAACGCGCACGAGGGATCAGACTTCGACATTTCAGTAGCTTTGGTTTTGAAAACGCAAAGACCGATCCCTCGCGCGCCATCAAAATCTCTACCTGAGTACATCTCGTTCGCACAGCGGCTTCGCCTTACCTGCGGACAGGATGACGAATTCTTCGAGATAAGTAGGAATTGAACTCTTAGCTTGATGCGCATGTGACATGGCGCGCCATGTCACTACGGTGACTGCTCGGCTCTTCCAAATCAGTCATCTTTTAAACGTCGAACTTCAAGACCCCGGAGCAAGTCTCCCTAAAAATGAGGCCAAAACAACTGCCACCAACAGCATATTTTGACAAAATATAAATAAGCATTGCAACCCATCGCGATGCTAACCCACCTGCTGTCGTTAGCATCTTCACCGTTCTTCACTAGCGTCAGCGCTGTAACTGACAACTGAATCTAGGAGGTGTCCCCATGAAACCTTTGCTTAGAACGCGTCCCCTGTCACTTTTGTTACTACTCGGGCTTTCGATAGCCATCGTGCCGAGCGCGTCTGCCCATGTGAAATGGTTTAGCAGTTTCAGCTTCTTAGAGCCGCCGCTCACTATTCAAGAAATTCTTACCCCAACCTACCTTGGCGTTGCGTTGCTGAGTGTAATTGTCATTGCCGGAATGGTCTTGGCTGACCGCCGCTTAGACCATATGCCGCTTTATCGCCAAATCAATGAATGGTTGTCTGACCGTGAGCCGTGGAGCATTGTTGTGATGCGTGTCGCAATGGCGGCGACTTTGCTGCTGAGTTGGGCAGATGATGTTGTGCTAAAGCCTGAACTTGAGTCTGCTCAACCATGGTTGCTCTGGCTACAGTTCATTGCCGCCCTGATGCTACTCTCTCGCCGCGCAACCCCTGTTGCTGGTGGCCTGATTTTGTTTATTTATGCCTCAGCTGTTTTTGAGTTTGGCTTATTCCACATGCTGGACTATCTGCATTATGTTGGGATTGGTGTCTATCTCTTAGTCAGTCGTGCGGGGGAAGATCGGATTCGCGGGTTAGGGTTACCAGCTTTGTATGCCACTATTGGCTTTTCTCTGCTGTGGTTGGGGTATGAAAAGCTGTTTTACCCAAGTTGGGCGCTGTACTTGCTGGAGCAAAATCCACAGTTGACGTTGGGATTTCCGCCAGCGTTTTTCTTGCAGGCTGCTGCGTTTGTTGAGCTAAGTCTTGGCTATCTGTTGCTGATTGGGCTATTAGAACGCCCATTAGCGGCAACCATTACCGTTGTGTTTTTCATGACAACGATGATTTTCGGCAAAGTCGAAGTGATCGGGCACACTCCATTGCATGCGGCGCTCATCGTCTTTTTGTTTAGCGGCCCTGGTCATGTCTATAAGCCACCCATTGCTATTCATGAAAAACTAAATTGGCGCGTGGCGTTTGCAGCGGTGAATTTCATCATCGCGTTAGCGGTATTTGCCTTTGCGTATTCTTTCTCTGCGC
>JAHDBS010000102.1 GCA_020630225.1 Anaerolineales bacterium
GGCCGTCTTCGTTGGTGTCTTCCCAGACTTGGTTCCCCAAGCTGTACAGTGGCGTAATAGTGACTGGTGCTGGATCATGATCATCTTCGTCACCGCCGTTCTTGCCGTCTTCATCAATGACGTTGTCATCATCGAGGTCGTCGGTTTCTTCTGGCTGGTTGAAATTGTCATCATCTGGCGTGCTGTCGATGTCAACCCGTGGGTCGCCACCTGGTTCGTCTGCGCCACCTGAGATTTCAGCCCAGTTCGTTACGAGCGTGCCTTCAAAGCTTGGATCAAGCGCCAAGGTCAGTTCAAAGGTTACGTTGTCGCCAACAGCCAAGGTGTCAATTTCGAATGTACCGTCGCCGTTGTCTGTCACCACCACTGCTGCGGCTGCATCAGTTTCAATAACATCCGCTGCATTTGAGCCAACAAACGTCATGCTAGTTGGAACATAGTCCGTGACTGCAATATCGTATGCGGCAATGTCACCTTGGTTGTAGATGGTAATTGCAAAGGTGATGTTGTCACCACGGCTAATTTGGCCTTCGGTTACCAGCGTTTTCATCAATGCCAAGTCAAAGCGTGTGACTGGAATTTGCGCTGGATCGTGATCGTCTTCATCACCGCCGTTCTTACCGTCTTCATCAATCACGTTGTCGTCATCGAGGTCGTCGGTTTCTTCTGGCGTATTGAAGTTTTCGCCGTCTGGCGTGCTGTCAATATCTTCACGGGTCGGCCCGTCTGGCGTGTCGGATGCATCTGAGATTTCCGCCCAGTTGATCAGCGTACTGCCTTCAAAGTCTTCGTTGATGTCCAGTGAGATATCAAAGCTAACGTCATCGTGATGTGGCAACGTATCAATGTAGAAGGTGCCGTCACCATTCTTGGTGAGGTTCACAATGACATCATTAGTGGTTTCAAGCTCCCAGTTTTCAACTTCACCCAAGTTGGCATAGGTCATGCCTTCTGGAATAAAGTCGATGATGTCAATGTCGTACGCATTCAGCGTGCCTTGGTTGAACACATTGATGGTGTACAACACTGGATCACCAGGACTGTATGGGCCATCGCCCTTCACGACTTTGGTAAGCGCCAAGTCAAAGATTTGAGTCACGGTCACTGGTGCAGGATCGTGATCATCTTCGTCGCCGCCGTTCTTCCCATCTTCATCGACAACATTGTCATCGTCCAAGTCGTTTGTTTCACCGTCTTGGTTGAAGTTGGTTGAGTCTGGCGTGCTATCAATATCAATGCGGGTCGTACCGCCATCTTCATCTGATGCGTCTGAGATTTCAGCCCAGTTGGTGATCAACGTTCCTTGGAAATCAGGATCGATGGTCATCGCAATATCGAAGCTGACCTGATCATCAACGGCTAATTCATCAATTGTGAACGTGCCGTCTGCATTGTTGGTAAAGCCAACGGTTGCAGCGTCATCAGTCGTTAAGTCGCCAGTAGCAGTTGAGCCAGCAGCACTGTAGACCATGTCAGTTGGGATGTAGTCGACGATATCGATATCGTACGCATGTACATCACCTTGGTTGTAAACCGTCACCGTAAAGACAACAGTTTCGCCTTGCATGACGGTGCCGGTTGTTGCAAGCACCTTATCTAGCGCCAAGTCGAAGCGGGTGACCGGAATGCGCGCTGGATCGTGATCATCTTCATCACCGCCATTCTTCCCGTCTTCGTCGATGACATCATCGTCGTCGAGGTCGTCGGTTTCTTCAGGCGTGTTGAAGTTTTCATTATCTGGTGTGCTGTCAATGTCTTCCCGCGTTGGGCCGTCTGGCGTGTCTGATGCGTCTGAGATTTCCGCCCAGTTGATCAGTTCGCTACCAACAAAGTCAGCTGCAATTGCAAGTTCAATGTTGAAGCTCACTGAGTCGCCTTTGGCTAATTCGTCAATTGTGAATGAGCCATCACCATTGTTCGTAAAGCCAACGGTAGCGGAGTCAGTGGTTGTCAGATCACCGGTTGCCGTCGAACCTGTCGCGCTGTAGCTCATCCCTGTTGGGATGTAGTCAGCAATATCAATGTCGTACGCATCTAGCGTGCCTTGATTGAAGACACTAATGCTAAAGATGACTGGATCACCCGGTGCAAACGGTGGCGTGCTGACCAATTCTTTGCGCAGCGCAAGGTCAAAGGTTTGCGTGACCGTCAGCGGAGCCGGATCGTGATCATCTTCATCACCACCAGCGCGGCCGTCTTCATTGATCACATTGTCGTCAGTCAAGTCGTCTGTTTCGCCGTCTTGATTGAAGTTGGTTGCATCTGGAATGCTGTCGATATCAAACGCAGTTGCACCGCCGTCGGTGTCAGATGCGTCTGAAATTTCAGCCCAGTTGGTGAGCGTAGTACCTTGGAAGTCTTCTGAGACTGTCAACGCAATGTCAAAGCTAACATCGTCGTCTTGCGCTAGCTCATCAATCGTAAAGGTGCCATCACCGTTATTAGTGAAGCCAACGGTAGCCGTTCCAGTTGTGGTCAGGTCACCCGTTGCCGTTGAACCAACAGCGTTATAGCTCAGGTTCGCTGGAATGTAATCTTGAACATCAATATCGTAAGCATCCACGTCACCTTGGTTGTAAACCGTGATCGTAAAGATTGCGGTGTCACCTGGCGCAACGGTGGTAGCTGTGGTCAAGACTTTGTCGAGCGCAAGGTCAAAGCGTTGCGCCATAAATTCAGCCGGATCGTGATCATCTTCATCGTCTGCGTTGACGTCGGTATTTGCGACATCTGCTGGATCAGTGTAATCACGGGTTTCGTCGCCATCATTACCAGTGTCTTGATCGTTGTCACTGTCATTGGCGGTATTAGTATCTGGGAAGCTGTCAATATCGTTACCGGTGTCGGTCGCGATTTCCGCTTCGTTACGATAAGTAATGTAAGACAAGTCCTTCAGCTGAGCTTGAATTTCAAGCGTCAGGCTTTCACCTGGCTCAAGGCTATGGGTTGCACCCAAGGTCCAAGTCACGGTGCCCGGTGCCGCTGGATCTGTCGTTGCAGCAGAGTCGTCAACAGCAATGTCAACGCCTGTGGTTGCATCTGCGGTGTTTGTGGCAGAAGCAGCAACGTAGATCACACCAGCTGGCAACGTGTCAACCACGGTAAACTCGCGGCTTGGCAACTCACCTTGGTTCATGACCGTAATGTTATAGGTCACAATTTCATCGATTTGTTTTGGCGTTTCGCCAGTAATGGTTTTGACAAGTGCCAAGTCATAGTCACCAACGTTGAAGCCAGCGTCTAAGGTGTGGTTACTTGCACCACTAATTTCAGTTGTGTAATCCAACTTCGGCAGCGTCTTGCCTGCAATTTCTACAGTGCCATCTAAGTCGCTGTCATTGAGGTCAGTGCTGTCTGCACTGTTGCTTTCAGTTGGGACTAAGTCTGACGCAAAGATGCCACCCGGCAACACAGAGGTTGTGGTTGAAGCATCAAATGCGATTGTGTAATCTTGATTGCGGCTTGCATCAAAATAATAGTGACCGTTTGCATCTGTTGTTGTAGAGATGACTGCCCCAGATTGCAATTGCAAGTAAACAGTCACACCGGCTAGCGGCAATTCGTTCGGATCTTGAATGCCATCTGCATCCGCGTCCAACCAAACGTAGTCACCAATTTGTACTGGCATTTGTGGACACATCAGGTCAACATCACCAAGACCACCTGACTTCCCTTGGGTCCCCGCCATGTCTGCTTCGTCACCGTCAGCATTTGAGCCTGGTGAAGCGTAGAGCATGTAACCTGGTTGGCGTGGTGTCCCGTCAACCGTGCTGTGCCAGTTGATACCACCAGCAGTGTGAACCAAGTTGTTGTAAGGATCCATCCCGGCCGCAATAATTTCATTGCTACCTGGCAGAACAGCGACACCAGCGTTAGCAGTTTCACGGTGACCACCGCCCCACGTTTCGCCGTAGAAGAACTCACCACCACCGGGACCTTCATTAGTAGTTGTCCCAATAGAAGACACTTGGTCAGCCCCGACACCACAGACAGCAGCATTTTCCATTGCCCAGTCACCGTCAGCATCTTTACAGGCCAACAGCAAGTCACCACTTGTGTCGTTGTAATACAGAGCAGTTGAGTTCGTATCTAGGCCATAGTTTTGCCAACCCCATTGGTGACTTGAACGATCAGAGAACGCCAACACCATGTTGTCGCCATCCGCAAAGTCAATATCTACCAAAATTGGTGTTGCCCAACATGAGCGCGTATCGCTTGGTTGATGCGTTGGCAAGTCAGTGCTACGCCATGGCATCCAGTAATTGTCTGCATAACATGTGCTAGTCAATGCAGCCCCTTTACGGTAGTCCAACGGTGAACGTAAGACTTGCACAGGGTTGATTGTCGGCGCAGCTGGAATAACTGCAGCACCCAAATCAGTCGTCAAGTCATATTCATAGACAATGACTTCAAGTGCCGAATTGGCTTGAACAGTGTCAATATCAGCGAGAGTAGACCCATCACAGATCATCCCGACAAACATGCTACCGTCACGGTAATCCACTGCAAATGGGCGGTGTTCACCATCGGTACAAGCAGCAGATGCAGCACCGTCTTGATCTACAACACCAGCTGTTCCTGGTGCTGGAATGTCATATGTCAAGACCAATTCTTGCGTTTGCGTATCAATAAAGTGAACGTCGCGTTCGAACAAGTTCACAACTAAGAGCATTTCACGATCAATCCACCCGTCGACGTCAACATCAAGTGCCTCATCAGTCACAATGTCAATGTCACCCAAACTCGTGCGGAAGATAAGATCGTACACGTCTACATCATAAGAAGGATCTGGCGTATCAAAAGCAAGGCCACGATCGGCATTGCTTGGAATCAGGCCTTGCCCAACATTCAGGTTAAGACCAGCTGGGTCAGCGATATCCATAAATTCTCCGTTGACTGGCACGCCTGTGCTGAAGTCAACTGAGTAAATACCACCAGGCCCAAGTGGACCTAAGCCGATATGACGCTTCAAAAACGCAGATGTATAAACAATTTCATATTGTTGAGACCAAGCCAAACCCCAGATGGCACCAGTCTGTTCTTGCGTTGCTAAGTGATCAGGTTCAATTACATTCCCGTTGGCAACAGTCCATTCGGTTCCACCTTGTGAAACCTCAAATGCACTACCTTGCGCAGTGTATGGGAAACCAACCAATGTATCCATCCCTTTCAAGCGATCAGTCGCATCAGGATGGGTTGCATCACCATTTACAAAACAAGTTGTCATCGCATATGCATTGTTTGCATCACAGGTATATGTTGACGGATCTACAGCCGAGATGTTTACAGTCACATCACCTGCGCTCAAGTCAACAATTTGTACAACGGCGCTAGCATCTGCTGCTGCGTCTTCATACGTTGGCGTATTGGCGTCGCTGTCATCATTGACGAGGTTGACTGGCCCCACCTGCATTTCAACTGGATATGTCGTTGTATCCACTTCCATGCGGAGGAAGTCCCCATTACAACTGGCCGTATCGCCAGGTGCAAATGTTGCAACACCGCCACCTGCTGTAGTCGCGGTTGCACACGCCGCAGCAGTTGAGTCGTCTGTGTCGTACAGATTGACAGTTACACCGTCAACGCCACTTTCTGTGCCGTCGTAGGTAGCGTCAACATCTTCGTCTTGGAAGACATTGACGGTTAGTGAGTTGGTTGCTGCAAAGACAATGCGCTCATGTTGACCAACAGTCAAAATGGGCAGCGCCAAAAGCATTACCGTCACAAACCGTATAAAAAATTTATTTGAATGAATATTTGTTTGGGGTTTTTTCATTGTTACCTCTAATGCAGAGTTTCGACGTTTTCTCTCATTAAAGATTAGTGGCAACCTTAGATTGTTAGATTTAGGTTTGTTGAAGATCCCCTTTGAAGAATTAAGAAAACCATCAGAAGCCACAAAAACGCATTAGTACAAAAGCACAAACCGACACCAATTAAGAATAATATTCTGACTTAATTCACTACAATATCTAGAATACGTAGGCAAAATCCCTCATCACCATGCCAGAATACGCGCTTGCTTAGTCAAATTACTAAAAGACTCCTTACACTAATAGGACTCCATTTAGTAAGCCACTAAAGCAACAAACTGTTTTGAAAACTTAATTAATCTTTGGATATAGAGCATCTGACATCAATCAGCGTGTAGATTTACGCATTTCTATTGAAGCGGCAATAACGATCCTTAAATCAAAAACGGCCTCTCAACTGAGAGGCCGTTTCATTTATATGTAGCTAGTCCTGCGTGCTTATGACACTAGAACTTCTTGTCGACGCATATATGCAACTGTCGCAATGTTCGCTAGTAGCAATACAATTACAACCCCATAGACTGCCATGCTAGCCAGATCTGTTCCAAAATGTCCTGTTGTCGGAATTTGATTCGGGATTAACTGCAAGCTTACAATGTTCGATTGCGCCCCAGCGGCGTTACTCGCAATTACATCCGCGACGTTATCAATTCGATCTGGTGCAGATGCTGTATTGTTGATACGGACAGTCAAGGTGATGGCTATCGTTTCACCGCCAGCCATATCGCCAACATCCACTCTAACCGTTCGGGTGCTAGCATCAAAGCTGACTGTACCGCGGGTTGCCTGAGCGCTAACATAGTCTAGCCGCGTGTCCAACACATCCGAAATAACCGCGCCTGTGAGTGTTTCATTATTAGTATTGGTTGCATTGATCGTGTAATTCACGGTGTCCCCAACCGCAGCAATACTGCGGTCACTCGCTTTCGTAATAACGGGCACAGTCAACGACTGCGCTTGCGCAGCAACCGGCACTGCCGTTGGAGTTGGTGGCAATGGTGTTGGTGATGCGCTACGAGCCGCAATCGCGTCTTCAATTGCAGACAGCACGCTACCGCTTGCCAGACCAGCATCAATGGTTGGGTCAAATTCACCGGCTTCCAAGTTCACCACTTCAGAGCGCCCTGTTGCTCGGTCTGCGTCACTGTCTTTACTTGCATCAAGACCTTCATGATGCATGGTGAAACCGAAGCCGGCTGGCGGCACGAATTCCACAATATAGTCCCCTGGGAGCAGCCCGCGGAACTCATAGTAACCTTCAGAGTTCGTCACTGTGGTTCCCAACACTGTCCCTTGTGGATCAAGCAGACGCACCGTTACATTTTCAATTGGCGCCTCGTCATCATCTTGGGTGCCATCGGCGTCGGTGTCAAACCAAACATAGTCACCAAGACCCGCTGGTTGGTAGATACCAAAGTCCCAGGTCATATCGCTTTCGCCTGCATCCAATGAAGTCCGGATGGTCTTGCCTGTAACTGGATCACCGTCACTGTCAGTAGCATCGTCTGAGCCACTGTTGTGCAAGGTTGGCACAAAGTTGGCAGGCAAGGTGTCAATGACGAACTCAATTGAGTACACGCCAGGGATCAGGTCGGTGAAGATGTACTTCCCGTTTGTATCCGTAGTGGTGGTGCCCACCAAGTTGTCACTTTCGTCATACAGTTTGACCGTTACGCCTTCAACACCTGGTTCACCATCGGTTTGCAGGCCATCGTAGTTGTTGTCGTACCAGACCGTGTCGCCAATTTCAGCGAGTTCAACCACCGTGATCACTTCTGGATCATGGTCATCTTCGTCACCGCCTTCGCGACCATTTTCATCGATAACGTCATTCTTTGGATCGCCATCATTATCTGGATCGCCATCTGGCGTGCTGTCTAGATCGACTGGCGGCGCATCGTCTGGATTGTCGTCGTCATCAGCCGAGTCAATTTCGGCAATGTTCGTCAAACTTCCCGTGACGTTTTCACCTATCGTCATCGTGACCGTAATTGTGACCTGATCATTGATCTGCAAGGCATCAATTTCGAACGTGCCATCACCATTGTCTGTCACAGACACAGCATTACCATCATCCGTTGCAGAAATATCAGTTGCATTGCTGCTCTTGTACGTCAGCCCGACTGGTGGATGGTCAGTTACACCAATACGGAAAGCGTCCTTCTGGCCTTGGTTGTAGACAGTGATGTCAAACTTGACTTCCCCACCCGGCACAAATGTCGTTTGGCCTGGGGTCAGCTTCTTATCTAACGCAAGATCGAATAATGGGATCTTAAGTGAGATTTCCTCGGGATCGTGGTCGTCTTCGTCACCACCGTTCTTGCCGTCTTCATCAGTTTCGTCATCCTTAGGGTCACCATCGTTTTCTGGGTCATCATCTGGAACGCTGTCGATATCGACTGGCGGTTCGTTGTCAGGATCTTCGTCGTCGTCAGCTTCGGTAATTTCAGCCACGTTGACAATGCTAGTGCCTTCAAATTCGAAGTCAATTTCGAACGTCACATCGATGGCGACACTATCGCCAGCAGGCAAGCTATCGATGGTGAAGCTCATCAAGCCGTCAGCGTTCGTTCCATTGTCGGTTAACACAACTGCGTTGCCGTTTTCGGTTTCCGTGACGTCTGCTGCATTGCTGCTCTTATAGATCAATGCTTCTGGACTGTGATCCATTACGCTAATGGCAAATGCATCCACGACACCTTGGTTGTAAACCGTAATGCGGAACGTGACATCATCACCTGGATTGATTTCATCGACTTCGGTCACCAACTCTTTCTTGAGTGCCAAGTCAAAGTTGTAGTAGAACCCAAAGTCAATGGTCAGGTCAGATTGATTATCTGGCGTTACTAGATCATTATTTGGATCTTCACCAGTCGGTTCGTCATTACCTAAGATGATGGTGCCAGACCATACATCATCGCCATGGGTTGCAGGGTCAATCCCGTTGTCATTACTATCCAACGTTTGTTGGTCATCACCGGTCGATGAACTGTAACCATCCAATGGACCTGGATTGCCGTCGCCATCCACCCACTCTACAGCTGGAATTGACACGACATATTGTCCGGCGTCTAACTCATCAAAGAGATACAGACCGTTTTCATCGGTGGTATCCATCGCCAGCATGTCGGCGTCATCAATCACGCCGTCTGCATTCAAATCATCAGGTTGACCGTCACCGTCTGCGTCTTGCCAAAGCTCAACCCAGATACCTTCCAACAATGGCTCGCCATCATCAATGACGCCGTTGTTATTGCTGTCTTCCCAAACTTGGTTCCCCAAGCTGTAGACCGGCACAAAGCCAAAGTCGATGGTCAGGTTTTCGTTTTCGTCACGGGTGTTGACATCGTTATCTGGATTTTCCAACGTAGGTTCGCCATCACCCAATGTGATGGTTTCAGACAAGACTGCTTCACCAATCGTTGCCGGATCAATCCCGTTGTCATTATTGTCGCTATCATCTGCTGTCGCGCCCGTTGAGGAACGATGCCCTGTTAGCGGCCCCGGCGTGCCATTGTCATCCCATTCCACTGCTGGAATGCTGACAATGTAGTCGCCTTGCGGCAAATAGTCGAACAGATACAAACCGTTTTCATCGGTGGTGTCCATGGCGAGCATGTCAGCGTCGTCAATAACACCGTCGTCATTCAAGTCGTCGGGTTGCCCGTCTTGATCAGCGTCTTGCCAGAGCTCAACCCAGATGCCTTCTAAGAAGGTTTCGTCGGCGTCAATTTGGCCATTGTCGTTGCTGTCCAGCCAGACTTGGTTCCCAATGGAGTAAGTTGGAATAAAGCCAAAGTCGACCGTCAAGTTTTCATCGTTATCTGGTGTGATCAGGTCATTGTCTGGATCTTCACCAGTTGGTTCGCCGTCACCCAAAATAACTGGACCAGAGAACACGTCTTCGCCTGGAGTTTCAGGGTCAATACCGTTGTCGTTATTGTCAGTGTCACTTTGGTCATCACCTGGTGTCGACACCATCCCAGCCAACGGACCTGGATCGCCATTTTCATCGACCCACTCCACCGCTGGAATTGAAACCAAGTAGGTCCCAGCAGGCAGGTCTTCAAAGAGATACAGACCATCTTCGTCGGTCGTATCCATGGCCAGCATATCGTTTTCATCAATGATGCCATCGTCATTTAGGTCATCCGGCTGACCGTCAGCATCAGCATCTTGCCAGAGTTCAACCCAAATGCCTTCCAACAACGGTTCACCATCATCAATGAGACCGTCTTCGTTGGTGTCTTCCCAAACTTGGTTGCCCAAGCTGTACAGTGGCGTCACGGTCACAGGCGCTGGATCATGATCGTCCTCGTCGCCGCCATTCTTACCGTCTTCGTCAATGACGTCATCATCATCAAGATCATCTGTTTCTTCATCTTGATTGAAGTTGGTGTCGTCCGGCGTGCTGTCCACATCAACGGCAGTTGGCCCACCGTCTGTGCGAGAGGCATCGCTGATTTCTGCCCAGTTGATAATGCTAGTGCCTTCAAATGAAGGATCAATGGTCAAGGTGAGTTCGAATGTGACGCTGTCACCCACGGCAATCGTGTCGATTTCAAACGTGCCATCACCATTGTCAGTCACAACTGTGGCTGCGCTGTTGGCAGACTCAGTCACCGTTGCCGCATTTGAGCTGGTGTAGCTCATACCGGTTGGTACGTAGTCAATAATGTCAATATCGTAAGCGTCAACATCACCTTGGTTGACCACGGTAATACTGAACGTTACTGGATCACCGCGATTGACTTCGCCAGTTGTGACGAGCGCTTTGCTCAGCGCAAGGTCAAAGCGCGTGACATCAATTTGGGCTGGGTCATGATCGTCTTCATCGCCGCCGTTTTTACCGTCTTCGTCGATAACATCATCGTCGTCGAGATCATCCGTTTCGCCGTCTTGATTATGGTTGGTGTCGTCTGGCGTGCTATCAACGTCTGGTGTGGTCGGACCGCCATCAGTGTCAGTGGCATCTGAAATTTCGGCCCAGTTGACAATGCTAGAACCAGCAAAGCTTTCTGAAATAACCATTTCAATGTCAAAGCTGGCACTATCGCCCTTAGCGAGTTCGTCAATCGTAAAGGTACCGTCACCATTATTAGTGAAGCCCACCGTTGCCGCGCCGGTTGTGTTGAGCGTGCCCGTTGGCGTGCTGTTCGTGGCGCTGTATGTCATCTCAGCTGGGATGTAGTCCACAATATCGATGTCATAAGCATCTAGCGTGCCCTGATTGATCACCGTCACGGTGAAGATGACAGGATCACCTGGCGCAAACGGTGCCGCACTGCTGACAGTTTTGAGTAAAGCAAGATCAAAGACTTGCGTGACCGTCACCGGAGCTGGATCATGATCATCTTCATCACCACCGTTTTTACCGTCTTCATCAATGACATTGTCATCATCAAGATCATCGGTTTCTTCGGCTTGATTGAAGTTGGTGTCATCTGGCGTGCTGTCAATATCAGTCCGGGTTGTGCCGCCGTCTGTATCGGTGCCGTCGCTAATTTCAGCCCAGTTGATGAGCTCTGTACCTTGGAAATTGGCATCAATCAACAGTTCGATGTCAAAACTAACGCTATCGCTACTTGCGAGTTCATCGATTGTGAAGGTGCTGTCACCATTGTTCGTGAAACCCACCGCTGCGGTATTGGTTGTTGTCAATGTGCCAGTTGCAGTGCTATTGGTCGCGCTGTAAGTCATGTCTGTTGGCACATAATCCACGACATCAATGTCGTAAGCGGTCACATCCCCTTGGTTGTAGATGGTGATTGTAAAGACAACCGGATCGCCTTGCATGACAGTGCCAGTGGTACTCAGCACTTTATCGAGCGCTAAGTCAAAGGTCGTCACCGTAATTTGAGCTGGGTCATGATCGTCTTCATCCCCGCCGTTTTTGCCGTCTTCATCAATGACATCGTCATCATCAAGATCATCGGTTTCTTCGTCTTGATTGAAGTTCGTAGCGTCTGGCGTGCTGTCAACATCTGTTGTGGTTGTGCCGCCGTCAGTGTCAGTTGCGTCTGAAATTTCGGCCCAATTGATCAGGTTACCACCTGTATAGGTTGGGGAAATCGTGAGTTCGAGATCAAAGCTAACGCTATCGCCTTTGGCAAGTTCGTCAACTGTGAAGGTGCCATCATCGTTGTTGGTAAACCCAACGGTAGCAGCATTCGTGGTGGTCAGCGTGCCAGTCGCGCTGCTGTTAGTTGCACTGTAGCTCATTTCAGTTGGGATGTAGTCCACAACGTCAATGTCATACGCATCTAACGTGCCTTGGTTATAGATAGTGATCGTAAAGACCGCTGGATCACCCGGCGCAAATGGACCAGTGCTCGCCAATGTCTTCATCAGAGCAAGGTCAAAGGTTTGCGTAACTGTCACAGGCGCAGGGTCATGATCATCTTCATCCCCACCATTTTTGCCGTCTTCATTCACAACATTGTCATCATCAAGGTCGTTCGTTTCTTCAGCTTGGTTGAAATTTGTAGCGTCTGGCGTGCTGTCGACGTCAGTGGTGGTTGCGCCACCGTCTGTTTCAGAGCCATCACTAATTTCCGCCCAGTTGATGATTTCTGTACCTTGGAAGTCTGTTGACACTGTAAGTTCAATGTCAAAGCTAACATCGTCACCGCTCGCGAGTTCATCAATCGTGAAGGTGCCATCTGCATTGTTAGTAAAGCCAACTGTTG
>JAHDBS010000103.1:0-6473 GCA_020630225.1 Anaerolineales bacterium
GCAGATGCGATCAAAGAAATTATTGATGCGCACCGCGACCTCAATCCAATTGAGCACGTGGTTCTCATTGGGAACGATGATGCCATTCCATTCTATCGGGTTGCAGATCAAGCGCTATTGGCGAATGAATCGAATTATGTGCCACCAGTCGATGATGCTTCTAGCTCACAAGCTGTGCTGCGCAATGGTTATTTCCTCAGTCAAGACCACTACGGTGCCTCTGAAACCCTAAACATTAAGGGTGTGATCTTGCCGTTGCAAGATATTGCCGTGGGGCGTTTGGTAGAAACGCCAGACAATGTTGTCACCGTCATTGACGCTTACTTAGACAACACCACTGGCGGCGTTGTGCCAACGCCTTCGAGCGCCTTTGTTAGTGGTTACGACTTCCTAGATGACGCTGCTAATGCAGTTGTCAATGAACTGACCCAAGGGTTGGGTGCAGGCGGCACCATTGAAACTGTCATCACACCGGGCACTGTTGCTCCAAGTGATATCAATGAAACCGGTCCGTTTGACGCGAATCCTAGCGATATCAAGTCTTGGACCGCGACTGACTTGCGTACAAATCTATTCAGTCAAGATTGGGATTTGGTCTACTTAGCCGGTCACTTTAGCGCTTTCAGTGCGTTAGCCGCAGACTATGAAACCCGCTTCTTAGCCACTGAGTTGGCATCATCACCATTAGACTGGACCAACACCATTGTCTTTAGTACAGGGTGTCACTCTGGTTACAACACGGTCGATGCGCACGGTATCCCAGGGATTACGCAAGAGCCAGACTGGGCTGAAGCCTTCGCTGCTGAAGGGGCAACCCTCATTGCCGGCACCGGCTACCAGTATGGCGACTCTGACTTCATTGAATATAACGAGCGTTTGTATGAATTGTTCAGTCAACAGTTGCGTACTGGGAACGTCGGGACCGCAGTAGAAATTGGGGATGCGTTGCTAGAATCTAAGGGCGCTTACTTAGCCGAAACCATAGAACTTACGCCGTTGCACCTCAAGTCTGTCTTGGAAGTCACGCTCTACGGCTTGCCAATGCTCGGTGTCGATATGCCAAGCGGTCGTACCGGTGCGCCACCAGTTGAACCTTCATTAGTGGGTGCGACAACGACTATTGCAAGTAATCCTGGCTCTACGCTGCAAACAGAAACAGCAGATGTGACCGTGACGTTGAGCAGCACACAACAAACAATTGTTGCGAATTCAAGTGACGAAAATGATACGGCAACATATGCACTGACATACTTTGACGGTCGCGAAGGCGTTGTTTCAGAACCGTATCGCCCAGTTGCACCATTGCAAATTGACAATGTTTCTGTTGCCAACCAAGTGTTGCGCAGCGCTGGCTGGCGCGGTGGGACGTTCACTGACATCAACGGTGTGACGCCTCTTACTGGCGCGCCAACGACAGAACTGCGCAGTGTCCATGTGCCGTTTGAATCGTCTGAATTCTTCCCGGTCTTGCCGTGGAATATCAACTACGTGGATGCGCTTGATGGCGGCCTCACGCGCTTGCTAACGCTAGGGACGCAATTCCGTTCAGATGATGACCTGAATACAACCAGCGGGACGTTACGCCAAATCAATAGCCTGAACTTCCGGTTCTACTACAACAACAATCAGGATCTGAACGATCCAAATATCTTCCCATCGTTGCCAGCACTGGCTGGGCCACCAAGCATTAGCAATGTGGTTTCAGATGTAGACGCGAGTAACAATGTCACGGTGATGACCCGCGTTGTTGGTGATCCAAGCGTCGGTGTACAAGAAGTTTGGCTGCTTTGGTACGAAGAAGGTGGCAACACTTGGGCGCCAGTTGACTTTACCCAAAGTCCAAACGACTCGCGTAACTGGGGTGCGCAGTTCACGCTGCCAACCGGTGTAGATGCCAACAACGTGCGTTACATGATCCAAGCTGCAAATGGGATTGGCTTGGTGACAGCTGACACCAACTTAGGTGCTTGGTATCCATTGTCAGCACCACCACCAGTTGTGCCATCGGTGGCAACGAACATTACCATTCCAGCAATTGCTGCATCAGTAGAGTATGGAACTGAGATTACTGCCTCAGTTACGTTGACAGATGACAGCAACAATCCGCTGCCAAATCAGTTGATCCAGTTTGCTTTTGGTCCTGTCAGTCAATATGGTGTAACCGATGCAAACGGTGTGGCGACTGTAGATCAGCTCATGCTGGGGGCGCCAGATACATATGACTTCGTCGCTTCATTTGCTGGTGAAGACACATACTTGCCAACCCAAAGTGGATTGCAGTTTGATATTGTCAAACAACCGACAGACTTAGTGCCATTGAGTGGTGCGGTCACCATCAGTGATCTTGATGCGGCTAATCCGGACGTTACTGTTTGGGGCGTGGCGTTGGAAGACTCTGAAGGCCAACGCTTGCGCGAAAAGACAGTGATCTTGGTTGTAGAAACGGATAGCGGTCAAATTGTTTCCAGTGAAGCGATCATTACGAATAACAATGGTCAAGTTGAACTGAACAGTGTGAGCTTGCCAATTGGAAATTACAACATCAAGGCCTACTTTGGTGGCGTCGTCACAACCAATACTGCTGGCGATACGGTCAACACGACAGATGACTTGTATGCAGGCTCTATTGAAACGGTAGCGCTTACCATCACTATTACTGACACTGATAGTGACGGTATCGAAGATGCAGCTGACAACTGTCCAAACGATGCAAACCCTGGTCAGGAAAATAATGATGGTGATGCTGATGGTGACGCTTGTGATCCTGATGATGACAATGATGGCACTAATGATGTCGACGATGCGTTCCCATTTGACGATGGAGAAACGGCAGACAATGACGGTGACAACATTGGTGATAATGCCGATCCTGATGATGACAATGATTTGCAGTCAGACGCTGACGAAGTTCAGTGTGGATCAGATCCACTAGATGGTGGCAGCAAGTCTCCAGATAATGATGGTGACAATAGCCCAGACTGTGTAGACACCGATGATGACAATGATGGCGTCACAGACGATGTGGATGCGTTCCCATTTGATGTCAATGAGTCAGTGGATACAGATGGCGATGGTCAAGGTAACAATGCTGATATAGACGATGATGGGGACAGCCAAACGGATGTAGACGAAACCGCTTGTGGCTCTGATCCGCTCGATGGCACTGATCTCTCATTAGATACAGATAGCGACAATAGCCCAGACTGTGTTGATAACGATGATGACAACGATGGTGTGGATGATGCTAATGACGCCTTCCCGCTAGATGACACTGAAACACTCGATACGGACGGTGATGGTCAAGGGAATAACGCTGACACTGATGACGATGGTGATCTGCAGCTAGACGCTGATGAAGTTGCCTGTGGTTCTGATCCATTAGATGGCAACAGCATATCTACAGATGTAGATGGCGACAACATTCCAGACTGTGTTGACACTGAAATTGACTCGGATGGAGACTCAGTAATCGATAGTCTAGATAACTGTCCGTTAGTAGCAAACTTAGACCAAGCCAACAATGATGGGGACTTGGAAGGTGATGTCTGTGATGCTGACGATGATAACGATGGCATTGATGACACCAATGATGTCTTCCCATTTGACGAAACCGAATCAGCCGATGCTGACAATGACGGGATTGGTGACAATGCGGATGAAGATGATGACAATGACAACCAGTCAGATGCTGACGAAGTTGCTTGTGGCTCTGATCCGCTAAATGCAGGTAGCTTGGCCTTAGATACCGATGGTGACTTTACGCCAGACTGTGTCGATACTGATGATGACAATGACACTGTATTGGATGGTGATGACGCCTTCCCGTTAGATCCAGCCGAAAGCGTTGACACAGACAATGATGGCATTGGGAATAATGCTGATACCGACGATGATGGCGATGGTCAGTCAGACGCCGATGAAGCGACTTGTGGTTCAGACCCACTTGACAACGCGAGCATGTCTGCGGATGGGGACAACGACAATAGTCCAGACTGCGTAGACTCAGATGATGACAATGATGGTGTCGCAGACGTTGATGATGCCTTCCCATTTGATCCAACTGAAACAGTTGATACCGATGGTGATGGCACCGGTGACAATGCTGACTTAGACGATGATGGTGATAATCAAACTGATGTAGACGAAGTTGCTTGTGGCTCTGACCCGTTAGATGTCAACAGCATTTCGCCTGATCAAGATCAAGACAATATCCCAGACTGTGTCGATGACTTTGACAATAGCGCTGGTGCAGACAATGATGGCGATGGCCAAACAGATGCTGATGAAGCAGCTTGTGGCTCTAACCCATTGGATGAATTCAGCCTCTCACCAGACTTTGACGGTGACGACAGCCCAGACTGTGTCGATGAAGATGACGACAATGACAATGTCAACGATGTTGATGATGACTTCCCGACTAATCCAAATGAAACAACTGACACTGACAGTGATGGCACGGGTGACAACGCCGATACGGATGATGACAACGACTTACAGCTAGACGCTGATGAAGTTGCCTGTGGTTCAGACCCATTAGATAACGCCAGCTTGGCAGACGACTTTGATGGAGACAACAGTCCAGACTGTGTCGACACTGACGATGATAACGACGGTGTAGACGACGCAAACGACGCCTTCCCGTTAGACCCGAATGAAACGGCTGACAACGATGGCGATGGTGAAGGTGACAATGCCGACACTGACGATGACAATGATGGTCAGTCAGACGCGAACGAAAATGCGTGTGGGTCTAACCCGTTAGATGCGAATAGCCTTGCTGCAGATCAAGACGGTGACAACATTCCAGATTGTATCGATCCTGATATTGATGGTGACGGTGTAGACAACGGTAACGATGCCTTCCCGACAGATCCAAATGAAAATACTGACACCGATGGTGACGGCGAAGGGAACAATGCTGACACTGATGATGATGGCGATGGGCAGTCAGATGCTGACGAAGTCACCTGTGGTTCTGATCCGCTCGATGGCAATAGCTTGTCACCAGACGGCAACAATGACGGTATCCCTGACTGTGTAAGCAGCTATGACCCGAACACCATTCGCCGTGGTGACAACAATCACACGCTGATTACACTGCCAAATGGCGACGTGCTCAACATCCGCAGTGGTGGCAATGCCATTCCACTCTACGACCTGTACGATCTGGTTAGCCGTAACGGTGGCGCAGATGATGGCGTGATTGATGTGGATGCACTCGCGGCGAACTTGCGTGGCAAAGTTCACATGTACATCCATAGTGGTGGACAAACGTTCACCGTTGAAGCTGGAGATCGTGATAATCAGCTCATTTTGTTAGCGAATGGCGATGTGCTGGTGATTGACTCGAAGTCAAATGCTCAGTTCAAGAAGTACGACGAGTACACGATGACGCAACCAAAGAATGGGCAGGAAGATGGCATTATTGATATTGCGACCTTGGAAGCCAACGTTGGCAATTCAAAGAACAGTGTCTTCCGCTTTGTTCACAGTGGCGGTCAGCCGTTCACTATCACTTATGGTGATGCGAATAACATGCTCATTCAACTGGCGAATGGCGATGTGTTGGTACTCAATACAAAGAGCAAAGGTAAGTTTGCAGCGTATGACAAGTACGGGCTAGCTGGCCGGAATGCAGGTGCTAAAGATGGTGTGATTGATGTAGCGGCTTTGGAAGCCAACGTTGCCAAGTCAAAGAAGAACATCTTCCTCATTACAGACAGCACTGGTGCGCCATTCACTCTGACGGCTGGTGATCGTAATAATATGATTGCAACGTTGGATACGGGTGAAGTGTTGTTACTGCACACTGGTCAAACGAATGCCTATAACAGCTTTGATGTCTATTCCATGGTGGATCGTACGAGTGGGGTGCGTGATGGGGTGATCGACTTAGTGACACTCAATGCTAACGTAAGTGCTAACCCACGCGCGGTCTTCCGCTTAGTCCATACGGGCGGCGCTGACTTCACTGTTAGCCCTGGTGACCGTACTGATCTTGCAATTACGCTTGATAATGGCGACATTCTGTTCGTAGGTGCTCAAAACCGCCAACAGCTAGATGAGTACGATGTGTACTCTAACAGCGGTATGACTGGTGGCGCAAACGACGGTGTCATCGATATTGCGGCATTGGAAGCCAATGTGGGCAATCCACATCGCAACATTTATCGCTTTGTAGACAGTACAGGCGGCACGTTCATCGGGACAGTTGGCGACGGGAATAACTTCCTGCTCACCTTGGACGATGGGTCAGTGCTGACATTGAAAACCAATAACCGTCAGCAAATGCACAAGTATGACAAGTACACCTTGACAGCGCCAAATGGTGGCAATGTAGACGGTGTGATTGACATCGCGACGTTGGAAGCTAACCTTGGTACGCCAAAACGCGTTGTGTATCGATTTATCAACGCAAACTAATCGTTAGATAGCCTTTCAGGCGGGAGACAAACAGGCCGGAGACGAGTATG
>JAHDBS010000103.1:6573-12335 GCA_020630225.1 Anaerolineales bacterium
GTCCGCGTCCCATTCCTCTTATATAAAACTAGGGTCAACTTGCATGGCGACTTTCAATCGACGTTGATATGCATCGCGGGAAATCTCAGTGGCCCCAAATCGCAATAAATGGTTAGTGGTGAATTGTGTATCTAGTAAAAGAAAGCCTTGCTTTCTTAGCCGTTGCACTAAATAGACTAGGGCGATTTTACTGCTGTCTGTTGCACGACTAAACATACTCTCGCCCGCAAATAAGCCGCGTAGCGTTACCCCATATAAACCGCCTACAAGCTCGCCGTCTATCCACGTTTCGACGCTGTGTGCAAAGCCATGCTCATTGAGAATGCAGTAAGAATCAATAATGGGCGGCGTGATCCATGTCTCTTCCCGACCAGGTGCAGGCGCGGAACACAATTCCATGACGCGTCTGAAGTTTGAACTGTAGCGAACTTCAAATCCGCCTTTGCGAATGCGTTTGGCTAGCGAGCGTGGAATATGAAAATTATCGAGCGGAATAATAGTGCGGGGATCTGGGTCATACCAATAGATCTCGCCGTCTTCCCCCATTGGAAAAACGCCTTGACTGTAGGCATTGAGCAGAATATTTGGATCAATGATCTCCATGCCCTAATCATAGAGCGTGGTGGAAAGCTTGGCAAAAGGCTCGTGCTTTAAATCATTATTTTGGAGGCTAGCTAGCAAGGTCTGGTTTTAATTGCAGCTTTACGTGTAAGGCTGTGCCCTGAATAAGTGGATCGCTCGAAAAAGAGGCTGTATCTAACGCAGGTTCTAACGTCGGTAACATGTGTGTAGAAATAGCGTTGAGTGCACATGCTTTGACCCAAGCATTGACCCAAGTGTCTGGCGCTTGGATGAGTTGTTGCAAGGCTTCTTGTTCAGACGCCCATTCAAATTCTGGGAAGTCTATCTTTAGCTTACTCCAGCGTTCTGCTTCTGAAAGTTGTGGATCAAGCAACAGGTTAGTGTGTTTTCGATAAATACTGGGTACCAACGTTTCAAAGAGTTCAATCGCAACAGCTTGCTGGGTAGAGTTTCCTAGTTGGAGACTGCGCTGCGCAGGCAAGACAATGTCGGCTGAATTGAAAATTCCAATGAGGCGTGTCATATGGCCGCAAATATCATTAATAGCCTGATCTAATGCGTCAAGTAGGGCCGTGTTAGGCTGGTCAGCAGTGTTGAGGGCGCGTCTTGTTCCAAATAGGAAAGCCCCAATGCGCATTTCTGTTTGATATTGCGCTAAAGCGGCTCGTAACGTGTCGTCATTGCTGGCAACCTGATAACGATGACGTACTAGTGCCGCATAAATATTGCGGCGCAGGTCTACATCAGCATCAGCAAGTTGGTCATATAAATACTGATTCGCCTCTAGGGTGTTGATTGCACCTAAGACTTTGATCAAGCGATACTTGATATAGTCGGGAGTCAGCGGGTCTACCAGCATATCTTTAGTCGGTTGGATGGCTGCTTCTCCAAACAACTGTAGGCTCTTGCCCGCGGTACCTGCAAACTTGCCATCGGTGAGTGCATCAAGTAGATCTGGAATATATTTTGTTGCGTTGAGTTTTCCTACAGCAAGCAGAGCTGCCCGCCGCACTGTTGGGTCAGCATCATGAATAAGCTCTGGGAATATTGACCGACTGTAGGCATGTACCCCGGCTTCAGAAACGGCTTCAACGACCATAAGCCGCTGACTTGTGTCATCACTTTTTACATAATCTAACAGCTGGACGCCTGCTTTTTGAATACCGCTAAGCCCGCCATGTTTTAGCAGGGCTAGCATTGCACCTTGGCAAATGGTAGGGTCAGCATCCGTCAAGAAATTGCCTACGAGATGAACTGCCTCTGGCGCATCTAGCCGACACATTGTGTTGAAGCCGGCAATAAGCACTTGTGTGTCGGGGTCATTCTGAGCTGCGTCCCGCACTTCATCAATCATGTCTACATAATTGACTTGGCCAATTGCATTGACACCAACCGCACGAATTCTTGGATTTTCATGATCCAAAAGTCGGCGTAAATCGTTGCGCGACGGCGCTGATTGCGATTTCATCAGCATATTAACAGCGGCTTCAACCTCTAGCGGGTATGGGCTGTGTAGCTTTGCCCGCAGATAAGAAATGACATTTGCGTTGTCTAAGTCCAGTTCTTGACCGCTGAATGGGAGCGTGTCGAAATTGTTTTCGAGCACCTGTTGATAGTGATGCAGCACAAAGCGCGCGATCACATACATCAAGACAGAAAAAACGGCTGAGATGGCAAACGCAATGAGCGGGTTTGTAAGTTGATAACGTTCCAAAAATAGCAGAAGCAAGCCCGTAAGCCCAATTGCCAACGGTGTAGCGATGGTCTCTGAGCCAATCTTGGCGCGAACCTGTGTTTCAGACGGCATCACTTGTAGCAACAAGACAAGCGAGGTGTTAATGAAAGAGGTATTGAGAACGTCAAAGAATGCAAATGCGACCACAATTGCAATGAAAAAGGCGAGGCTCTCAAGCCCTAAGACAAAGCCAAGTCCAACGCTGATGATGCAAGCAATCGCAACGGTTGTCGGCAAAATTGAAAAGCTGAATCCCAAGCCAAACTGACGTAACAAGCGTTGGGTGAGTGGTCCAATTAGAAAGACTGCCCCATAGACGGCTAAGTAATAGCCTGAAATAAAACTTGCAACCTGCGCTTCACTTGGGAATCGCAGTTGAATGCCGCTATAAACGCCAAAGGTCAGCGTCATTTGCAGCATCACTAATAGCCCAAAAGAGAGCAAAATTGTCAACAAATAGTTGTCGCTACGCCAACCTTGGCGAGACGACTTGGTTTCTAACTTCGGTTCATGAGCGGCGTTGTCAACTGTGCCAGATTGCGGAGTAAGTCGCAAAATCATTTCGAGCAAAATATAGATTGCTACGAAGACAATTGCACCTAACAACAGTAAGTCTCGGGTTTGCAGCACTGTCAACAGGATTGGCATTGCGATAAACGAAATGACTTTCCCGATCATTTCAATAGAGCCTAGCGGCCCAAGCATGCGCTTGCCTTGCTGAATGGTTAGGACTTCACCGCGTAAGCCAAGCCATTCGATACGGGTGAAGTTATATTCAATTTGATACCAAACGATGACTAAGAAGACGAGCCAAGGTGTTGGGGCAAAACTTAGACCAGCCCAAAACCCAAATGACACAACTGCAACGGTGGCAACTAGAAATCGAAACAAAACGCCTGAAGACAGGTGTTTTTGGATGAAGGTTAGGACGGCACTAAGGACCATCGCAACGGCAGCCATTGCGACATAGGACCAAAGCAAGGTGATGTTGTCAAATTGAGCGAGGAAAATTGCAGTAGCAGAGGTGAAGATGAATGATGTGCCGCTTCCAAACAGTACGGCATGTAATGCCATCAGCATGAAAAGACGTCCTTCGCCTTCGCGCAGATCTACCCAATGTTTTAGCTTGGCTTGCATCTTATACCTCTACTTCTGAATTGTAAGCACGTTGGCAATGCCAACGAAGTACGCGCTGTGTGGCTTCCTCAATTGTGCAGCGTGTAAATAAAAGAGCGTTCTACTATTGAGAACGCTCTGGTTTTATAAATTGAGTTGGTGTTATTGCTTTTCAGCCCGCAAGGCGTTGAGATCTGCTAAACGCTCGCGGAGTTGTTTCGAAAGCACGCGAATAACGCCGTGAGCAATTTCAATTTGTGCTTCCATTAGCTCAAAAAATGTTGTTTGGTCTAGCGTAAGTAAGTGCGTAGACTTCATAGTGGTGATGGAGGCTGAGCGAGGTTCGTTGTCCAGCAATGCCATTTCACCAAAAATTGCCCGCTCGCCAAGCTGTGTGATAGTAGTGTCGCCGTCATGGACGCGCACCTCGCCAGATACAATGACATACATTTTGTCGCCAACATCATCTTTCATGAAGATGTTCGTATCAGCGTCTAAGATTTCTTCTTCCATCAGCTGTGCAAGCTCAGCCAAGATGCGATCAGGTGTTTGGCTAAAGATGCTGACGGTTTTGAGCGTGATTACGCGCTCAATAATAGGGACCATTACAAGTGACATAAGCTTTCTTCCAAAAATACTAGGCGGCAGAAAGTCGCGCCGCGAATTGTCGTTGAATGTGTTGTGCAGTTTCTTGCACTAACGGATTTGTTGCTTTGGCTTGTGCATTGAGCGGAGCACGCAGTGTTGTCAGGTGGGGCTGCTCAATTGCGTTTAGCGCGCAAGAGCGGAGCCAAGCATTGACATGCGTGGTGGGCGCCTCAATAAGCTGTTGGAGTGCATCTGATGTGCTTGTCCATACATATGCAGGATATTCAACTTGAAGCTTTTTCCAGCGCTCGGTGCCTGATAGCTGGCGATCCAACAATAAGTTTGTGTGTTTGCGATATTGGCTTGGGACAAGTGTCTCGAACAGTTCGATTGCAATCGCTTGCTGCGTTGCTGTCCCATGTCGCAAGCTACGTTGTGCGGGGAGGATGGTATCTACTTTGCTGAGTAGACCAATCGCACGAATGATGTGTCCTTGTGCATCGGCAATCGCTTGATTTACCGCGTCAAGCAAGGTGTTGTCTTTGGTCTCGGCGTCAATCAATGTTTGTCGAATGCCATATAAAAAGGCGCAAAGCTCCATTTCTTTTTGATATTGCTCGGTCAGCTGTGGACGCATGCTTTCTTCAGGTTGGAAGCGGTTGCGCACCAATGCTGCGTAGATGTTGCGGCGTAAATCTACATCTGCTTCGGTAAGCAAGTCGCACAAATAACTGTTAACAGCGTCAGTCTCAATTGTGCCCAGAACGTTGATGAGACGATATTTGATGTGCTCCGGCGTGAGCGGATCTGCCAACATATCTTTTGTTGGCTGTGCGATGTCTACACCCATTTTTCGCAGACTTTTGCTGGCTGTCCCGGCATAGTGCCCGTCCTTTAGCGCTTCCAATAAGTGCGGAATATATTTTGTCGCATTCAGGTCGCCAACGGCTTTGTATGCGAGGCGGCGGACGCTTGCATCTGGGTCGTTCAGCAGCTCAGGAAAGATCGCGCTGCCATATGTTTCGACTTGCGCGTCAGAAATTGCCTCAATGACCATGCGTCGCTCGCTTGGATCTGAGCTATTGACATAATCGAACAGTTGTAAGCCTGCTTTTTGAATGCCACTCACGCCGCCAAACTTCAGGAGGGCTAACATGGCACCTTGCCGAATTTCAGGATCTCCGTCTGAAAGAAACTGGCTGACAAGCGTAACCGCTTCTGGAATTTCCAATTGGCACATTGTTTTCAAGCCTGCAATCAAGACGCGCTTTTCCGGATCGTTTTGCGCACTTTCTTTGACTTCCGGCAACATGTCAGCGTAGTTCAAGCTGCCAATTGCCTCTAGCCCCGTCGCGCGGATTTCGGCATGCTCATGTTGCAGAATGCGGCGTAAATCTTGGCGTGAAGGGTGGGCTTGTGCGTCGACTAGCATCTGGAGCGCTGCTTTGACTTCAAGAGGATAGCTGCTATGCAATTTGGCACGTAAGTAAGCCAATACGTTCGTGTTATCTAGGTCTAACTCTTTGCCAGCGAATGGAATTGTTTCAAAATTGTCTTCCAACGCTCGTCGATAGCGACGAATGACAAAGGTGGCAATGACATACATGAAACCACAAATAAGTGCCGCAATCGCGAGCGCAATGAGTGGATTTGTCAAATCGTATCTATTTAGGAACAAGAGCAGCAACCCAGTCAGGCCAATTGCGACCGGAGTAAAGATGGTTTGTGACCCAATCTTTGC